>CAYXVM010000013.1:0-18238 GCA_964468465.1 uncultured Clostridium sp. | reverse complement strand
AAAATGAAGTTTGCTTCGCAAATTAAGGATAGGCTCCGCCTATGACCGATTTTTATTGCTCCGCAAAAGCTGATTGACTCCCTCAGAGCCTATGGCTCAGCTCCCTCAAGAGGGCGCCCAAGAACAAAACCACAGTTTTTCCGTGAAAACAGCCGAAACCATCGACAACACGGTAGGGGCGAACTGCGTTCGCCCGCCTGTTAATTCACACAAAATTGTTGATATATAACGATTTTTCGTAGGGAACGCTGTCCTCAGCGTTCCGTTTGAATTTAAAGTATTTTCACGGACACCCGCAAACATATTTCTAAACATTCGCACACTAAAAAACGGCTTACACCAAACCCGATGTAAGCCGTTTATATAATTAGTAATTTACTTTTTCATGTGGGCAATAACAAGGTCGCCGCATTCGGTGCAACCGATTTTCTTACATTTTGCCGCCTGCTCTGGGTCTGATGGCATGATATCCGCCGTGCGGTAGCCCTCGTCAAGAACTGCCGAAACTGCGTTTTCAATGCAGTCCGCTTCCTGCGCCATATCGAAGCTGAATCGGAGCATCATTGCCGCAGAAAGAATTGTGCCGATCGGGTTTGCAATATCCATTCCCGCAATGTCGGGGGCTGAACCGTGGATAGGCTCATACAGACCGCAGGATGATGCGCCGAGGCTCGATGACGGAATCATGCCGATTGAGCCGGTTATCATCGAAGCTTCGTCGGAAAGAATGTCGCCGAACATGTTCTCGGTTACGATAACATCAAACTGTGAGGGGTCTTTGACTATCTGCATGGCGCAGTTATCAACGAGCATATCCGTCAGCTCAACATCGGGATATTCGTCGGCAAGGCGGTGCATGACCGCTTTCCAAAGACGGCTTGAATCGAGAACATTGCTCTTTTCAACCGAGCAGAGGCGTTTGCCTCTCTTGCGGGCAGTCTCAAAGCCGATTCTGCCGATGCGCTCAATCTCACTTTCGGTGTAGCTGAGGATATCAACTGCCTTTTTCTCGCCGTTTTCTTCCTCGGTCTTATGCTCGCCGAAATAAATACCGCCGATAAGCTCTCTGACGATGATAAAATCTATTCCCTTGTCAACGATTGACTTTTTAAGCGGAGAAGCGGCGGAAAGCTGCTTCCATATCTTTGCGGGGCGGTTGTTGCTGTAAACACCCATGCCCGCACGAAGGCGCAGAAGTCCTTTTTCGGGGCGCATGTTGCCCGGAACATCGTTCCATTTGTTGCCGCCGACCGCACCGAGAAGCACGCTGTCGGATTCAACGCATTTCCGGAGCATTTCCTCGGGCAGGGGGTCTCCCCATTTATCAATGGCACAGCCGCCCATGTCAACATCTGTGTAGCTGAAGCTGTGGCCGAAAAGCTCGGCGGCTTTGTTGAGGGTCTTCAACGCCTGCTCAACGATTTCGGGGCCGATTCCGTCGCCTCGGATAACCGCAATATTTTTATTCATTGTTATGACCGTTCCTTTCCTGTAAATCGCCTGAAAAATTATTTACTCAGCCGTTATTCTTCAATGAAGCGAGCAGACCGCCGCTCTTGATGATATTCTGAATAAACGGCGGGAACGCCTGACCCTGATAAGTCTTTCCCGTTGTGACATCGGTGATAACGCCCGTGTCAAAATCAACCTTGACCTCGTCGCCTGCCTCAATTTCTTCGGCGGCTTCGGGGCATTCGAGAATGGGCAGACCGATATTAATGGCGTTGCGGTAGAAAATTCTTGCAAAGCTCTTTGCGATAACACAGCCCGTGCCGCAGGTCTTGATAACCAGCGGAGCATGCTCTCTTGAAGAACCGCAGCCGAAATTCCAGCCTGCAACCATAACATCGCCTTTATTTACCTTTTTAACAAATTCGGTGTCAATATCCTCCATGCAATGCAGAGCAAGCTCCTGAGCGTTGGGCGTGTTCAGGTAGCGGGCGGGGATAATAACATCGGTGTCAACATTGTCGCCGTACTTAAATACTTTTCCCTGAGTGTTCATCTTCACGCCTCCTTATATTCGGTGATATAACCCGTCAATGCGCTTGCGGCGGCGGTCAGCGGAGAAGCAAGATAAACTTTGCTCTCGGTGTGACCCATTCTGCCGACAAAGTTGCGGTTTGTGGTTGCAATGCAGCGTTCGCCCGCCGCAAGAATACCCATGTATCCGCCAAGGCAGGGGCCGCAGGTGGGAGTTGAAACGACTGCGCCTGCATCGATAAACGCAGTAACATAGCCTCTCTCGATGCACTCACGCATAATATTCATCGTTGCGGGGATGATGATGCAGCGGACTCCGTCGGCAATCTTTTTGCCGTTAAGGACTTTATAAGCCGCTTCCATATCCTCCATTCTGCCGTTTGTGCAGCTTCCGATAACGACCTGGTCAATCTTAATGTCGGAAAGCTCGCAGGCAGGCTTTGTGTTTTCGGGAAGATGAGGGCAGCTGACGGTCGGAGTTATCGCCGAAAGGTCGATTTCAACCGTGCGCTCATATTCCGCATCTTCATCAGCCGCATATGCCACGGGCTTGCGCTCACAGCGGCCGTTCATATATTCAACCGTCTTTTCGTCAACGGGGAAAATTCCGTTCTTTGCGCCCGCCTCAATAGCCATGTTGCAGATGCAAAGGCGATCGTCCATTGAGAGCGAAGCAACGCCCTCGCCCGTGAATTCCATGCTCTTATAAAGTGCGCCGTCAACGCCGATCATGCCGATAATAGTCAGGATTACATCTTTACCGCTACAATTTGAGGGGAGCTTGCCCGTGAGATTGAAGCGGATCGCCGAGGGAACCTTGAACCATGCCATGCCCGTTGCCATGCCCGCCGCCATATCCGTGCTGCCGACGCCCGTTGAGAATGCGCCGAGTGCGCCGTAAGTGCAGGTGTGGCTGTCTGCGCCGATTATGCAGTCGCCTGCGGTAACAACGCCCTGCTCGGGAAGCAGAGCATGCTCGATGCCCATTTTGCCGACATCATAGAAATGGCTGACGCAATGAGCGCAGGCAAATTCACGGCAGGTCTTGGACTGCTCCGCCGCCTTTATATCCTTATTCGGAACAAAGTGGTCAAGAACTATCGCAACTCTGTCTTTATCAAAGACCTTGTCAAATCCCGCTTTTTTGAACTCGTTGACCGCAACGGGAGTTGTGATATCGTTGCCGAGCACAATGTCAAGCTTTGCATTGATAAGCTGCCCTGCGCAAACGCTTTCAAGCCCTGCATGGGCGGCAAGGATTTTCTGAGTCATTGTCATTCCCATTGTTAAAATCCCCCTTATTTCATGTTGTTGAATGCGCTGATGAGAGCGTCAACGCTTGCATGGATAATATCCGTGTCCGTTCCTGCGCCCCAGCTCATTTCGCCGTTCTGATTCTCAATTCCGATATATGCCGCCGCAACGCTGCCCGAGCCTTTCTCCTGCATGCTGTGCTCGGTATAAACCTGAAGCTTGTAGGTCTTGCCCGTGTATTCTTTAAGGGCGTTGCTGACTGCGTCGAGCGAACCGTTGCCCGAAGCACGGAGAGTTGTTTCCTCGCCGTTGTTCTTAAAGGTTATCTCGGTTTCAACCGTGTCCGCATTGCGGAAGAAATGCATATCGGTAACGGTGATTGCGCTCTCGCCGATGAAATAATGCTCCTTGAATATGTTAAGAACCTCGGGAGCTTTAAGCTCTTTATGTTCTCTGTCGGAAATATCCTTGCAGAGATAGCTGAGATGCTCTCTCATTCCGGGAGGAAGAATATAGCCGTAAGCCTGCTCAAGCAGATAGCCTATACCGCCCTTGCCGCTCTGAGAATTGACCCTGATGATATCCGCATCGTATGTGCGGCTGATATCGTGAGGATCGATGGGAATATAGGGGACATTCCAGCGGTGAAGATTCTTTTCTTCTCTGTATTTCATACCCTTTGCGATTGCGTCCTGATGGCTGCCCGAGAATGCGGCGAAAACAAGCGCACCCGCATAAGGCGCACGCTCATAGACATGCATTCTTGTGCATTTTTCGTATTTCTCAACAAGGGTCGGCATGTTGGTGAAATCAAGCTTCGGGTCAACGCCGTGAGAATACATATTCATCGCAAGGGTGATTATATCAACATTGCCCGTGCGCTCGCCGTTGCCGAAAAGCGTTCCCTCAACACGGTCTGCGCCTGCAAGCAGGGCAAGCTCGGTATCCGCAACGCCCGTTCCCCTGTCGTTATGGGGATGAAGCGAAAGGGTAACATGCTCACGGTATTTGAGGTTTTCGCTCATGTATTCAACCTGACTTGCATAAACATGGGGCAGGCTCATTTCAACCGTTACGGGCAGGTTGATGATGACATTGTTATCCTCCGAGGGTTCAAGAACATCAAGAACCGCATTACAGACCTCAAGAGCATATTCGGGTTCGGTGCCCGTGAAGCTTTCGGGAGAATACTCAAAGCGGAAGTTGCCCTCATATTCTGCGGCAAGCTTCTTGACGAGCTTTGCGCCCTCAACAGCAATCTTCTTGATTTCTTCCTTTGATTTGCGGAAAACCTGCTCACGCTGAGCAACGCTGACGGAATTATAAAAATGAATAATTGCGCTCGGCGCACCCTTGCAGGCATCAAAGGTCTTGCGGATAATATGTTCTCTGCACTGAGTAAGCACCTGAACGGTGACATCCTCGGGAATCATGTTGTTATCAATCAGCGTTCTGAGGAATTCATATTCCGTTTCGCTGGCGGCAGGGAAGCCGACTTCAATCTCTTTAAATCCGACATCGAGCAGAACCTTGTAATATTCAAGCTTTTCTTCAAGGCTCATGGGGATAACGAGGCTCTGATTGCCGTCACGCATATCAACGCTGCACCATACGGGCGGCTTTTCGATGTGATCCTTCATCACCCATTTGTTGTGAACTCCGGGTGCGGGGAAATATCCCACGCTGTACTTACTTGCATCCATTCTGAAAATTCACTCCTTATATATTCGTTCCGTTATTTCAATCCTATATTAAACCGATGAACCCGAGCAATAAAAAAAACCGCCCCAAAGCTTTTGCTTTGAGACGGGTGTTAATCAAACACTCGCGGTACCACTCAAATTGCGGCTTAAAACCGCCCACTCTTCGGGGTCAGACAACCCCTATACCTTTACGCAGTATTCACGGGAAGCTTCTACTCACCACGGGCATAACGCCCGAAAGCTTTGGGGGCCCCGGCTCGGAAGGGAGAGGTCATTGAAAAGGAATTATACCGATTCACAGCAAACATCGGCTCTCTGAAATAATCCGGTTTCGACCGTCTTCGTCACAGCCTTTAATCAGATTGTTGAGCTATTATATCACCGCAAAGCGGATTTGTCAAGCATTTTTCCGTTAAAGAGGCAAATATTCCTCTCTCAGATCCTTTCTGATGCCTGCAAGGTCGGGAATAAGAACCGACATTCCTCTGACTTTTGCATATCTGAATCTTCCGTCTCCGGGGACATGGTGAGTGCTGACCTGAAGCCCTCTGAGCGCAGGCGCATACTGCAAGGCGTATTTTGTTATCTCGGCATTGCTCATATCCGTCGTTATCATCGGCAGAACAGTATCAACGAGCGATAGAATTTCCGACACGCTGCGATTCCTGACTTTATTAATAACCGCATTGATAACATTCCTCTGGCGGGCGGTTCTGCCGAAGTCGCTGTCTATGTATCTGATTCTTGCATAGTTCAGAGCGTGCTCACCGTCAAGGTGATTCATGCCCTCCGTCGCTCCGCCGCCGACGCACTTTGCCTCCGCCTCGGTAAGCTTGATATCAACGCCGCCGACAGTATCGATAACACCCTTAAAGCCGCTGAAATCGACCTCAACGCAGCCGTCAACCGTAACGCCGAAATTGAGATAAAGCGTTTCTTTCAGAAGCGGGAAACCGCCGAAAACATATGCGGCGTTCAGCCGGTTATCCGAATAGCCCGGTATCTGAACATAGAGGTCTCTGAGGAACGAAACCATGGCAAGCTCGTTTGTTTCGGCATTGAAGCTGCAAAGAATCATCGAGTCCGAACGCTGCCTGCCCTCGCCCTCACGCCTGTCCTGACCGACAAGGAGAATATTCAGCAAATCCTCATCCTGAACATCCATTCCCGGATCCCAGATTATTTCTTCGGGGTCAACATCATCGCCCGTTGCATCCTCGTCAACATCAAAGAATTCCTCCTCGGGCGGCACGGGAACGATATCGTCAAAACGGTTTATTTTATTGAGATAAAACGTTCCGACCGTGAAAATTGCCGCCATAAGCAACAAATATATCATAAAAACCGAGATTATTATCTTGATTGCTTTGTAACTTTTCTTATTATTCTTTGTTTTCTTTTTCATTCTGTTTCACCTTCAGATGCTATATACAACTCCCCGAAAAGCCGTTTTTTCGGCAGATTATCGGATAATGCCGTATTTTTTCAGAAGCTCGACCCTCTCTTTGCCGATTTTCATTGCCTGAGAAGCGCTTTCGCTCTCGGATTGTCTTATTTCTTTGCCGTATTTTATTATTCTGCCCGCCCATGCCGCAGGGAGCAGGAACGGAGCAGAGCGCAGATATTCATATCGGGTCTGCATTTCTTTTAAAGGCGGGAAAAGCGTTCCGACTATCCCTTTGCCCGCTTTTTTGCCCTTTTTATCTTCGGCAACGGCGTTTAATGTCATGCCGCTGCTGTGCTTTCTGCTCATGCTTGAACCGCCGTAAACCCCGCCCGAAAGCAAATCGTCAAGAAGCGGTGCTTCGTCAACTTCAATCGCTCTCCATTCGTCGGGGAAGCACGCCGCCGCAGGGTCAAAGGTCAGATGTTTTTCTCCGATTCTGAAAATCGCCGCCGCAAACAGCTCTGCATTTATTTTTTTGCAATTCATCAGAATACCGTGCCAATCAATATTCTCTCCGTAGGCATTTGCATAAAGCGTAATGTCGCAAACCTGACGGATTCCGAAGCCACTGTGAAGAAAATGCTTGAACGAATGGCAAATAAGATAGAAAAGATTGTCCGTGTGGTTCAGGGTTGAGAAGGTCATTCCCTGAATGGGCAGTTCAATCAAATTATCGAGCGAATCGATGAAAAATCCGTTCAGCTCTCCGTATGCCTCGGACTGAGGCGGAAAAAGCTGCCTGTGAAGCTCTATACGGAGCGGAGAAGCCTTGCTGACAAAGGTTATTTCATATGCGGAATTGATGTCCTGCTCCGGATTTGAATTTATCATTCCGAATTCCGTCATCGCTTCACAGCAACTAATAAACTGTTCCTGCGGAACAAGGATATCCTCATCGCTTGAAATGCGGTAATCGGGATTCGGAAAAAGACTTCTGCATACAATTCCTTTAACGACTGCAGGAGACAATCCCGCCTCTTTCAGATAACGGTAAAGACGCATAAAGCCGTCGGTTTTCACAGCCTGCGCCGAAACCGACTGAATCGCCCTGAGCTTAAACAACTCAATGACCTGCCTGTCCGCATTTTGCGCCGCAGGGCATCTGCAAACCGCTTCAAAAATCATCGGGATAACCTTGTGCATCTCTGAAAGTCTGTATAACCCGTTCCAATCGCCCGTGCTCAGAGGGGCATCCCAATTTACGGATTCATTTTTCAGCGACGCCCGAAGCGCCTGCAAGAATAATTCTTCAATCGAATTCATAATGTCCCCTGTTTTGTAAATATAGTCGGATTACGGTCTGCTCCGCTTACTGCATGGCTTTAACGCCGAAGATACAACAGCAAATCGTTAAATTCCATAATGAACAAAGCTATATGGGTAGGGTAACGGCGATAACTAAAAATATATCTTTTCAAGCTCCTTTTTTACATTTTCGCAGCTGTAATCCGCCGCAAAATTTCTTGCACTGCTTCCAAGCCTTTCTTTAAGTCCGTTATCCGAAAGCAATTCAACAACTTTTTGACTCATTTCATCTGCATCATTAACCAAATACCCGTTAACTCCGTCCGAAATAAGCTCTCTGTGTCCTCTGTTAACAGATGCAACCACGGGATTTTCGGACATCATGGCTTCAACCAGATTCAAAGGCAGACCCTCTCTGTGACTGCATGCAACCAGGATATCCGCAACCCTCTGGTATTTCTCCAAAAAGAGACAATATCCTATCATCTGAACATTGTTTTCAAGGGCGTTTTCTTTAATCAGTCTTTCAAGGTTTTCCTTTTCGGGTCCGTTCCCGGCAAGAACGATCTGTGCATCGGGAAACCTTTCAACAACCTTTTTCATCATCTGAATTGCCATTTTTTGATTTTTGTTCGGCAACAGTTCGCCAATGCTCAGGATAATCTTCTGATCAGCGTTGAAGCCCAGTTCGCTCCTGAGATTTGTTTGTTCTTCGGAACAAACCGGGTGATACCTGTTTTCGTTGACTCCTACGCCGTGAATATGACTGACCATGCAATGAAATTTTTTCGTGGCAAGGTTATAATCTTCGTTTGTAATTGTAATAAGAACATCGGTTATTCTTGAAAAAATCTTTTCTATCGGATAAAACACAATCCAATTTTTCTTGGGAGCGCCTTTATAGAAATGGAACCCGTGCGCTGTATAATATACTTTTGTTCCCTTTTTTCTTGCTTTAACAGCCGCAAGGCGAGTAACAATTCCTCCCATGGGCGTGTTGCAATGAATTACATCGTAGCCGCCCTCATCAATTATTTTTTTTAACTGCTTGTATGCTTTGAGATTATCAGTGCTTTTGGGTGAACGAGAAAAAGGAATATTATAAACTTTTTCAACAAAATCAAGTTTTAATCCGTTTTTCTCTGCAAGATTATCCTTTGCAGCAACATGAACTTCACCGCCGTGCGAATGAAGCATTTCAACTAACGGCTTGTGAAATTGACATATATGACTCTGAACCGTTGCCGTCAACAGCACCTTCATATTCATTGTTTCCTCTCTAAATTTTTTAATATAACATTTTTAATCCGTTCTTGATTACAATCCGATGCATAACTGTTATGCGGCGTAATAATAACATTCTCTTTATCCCAGAGCGGGCTGTTTTCGTTAAGAGGTTCTTCATCAAAAACATCCAGAACCGCTCCGCCGATTCCGTCAATTCTTTCGTTGAGCGCCGACATATCAACGATATCTCCTCTTGCCATATTCACAATTACGGCTGAGGGCTTCATCAGCTTAATCATGCTTTCGTCTATCAGGTGTTCGGTCTGCCCGGTTAAAGCGATGGAAATAACCAATATATCAGCCGTCGGAATCAAAGAATTTATCTCGTTCAAGCCGTAAATCTTTTCAAAAAATTCATTTGTTTTATCGGTTCTGTTTGCCCCGATAACCTTACAGCCGAAAGCTTTGAACCGTTTTGCACACTCTGTGCCAACCTCTCCGCAGCCGACAATTAATACGGTTCTTCCGTTAAGCTCGGTTAATTGCAAATCTTTTTTCCATTGATGCCGCTTTTGATTTTCGGCAAAAAACCGCATTTTTTTATATATTTCAAGAACACCCGCAACTGCATACTCCGCCATCGGAATGCCGTAAACTCCACGGGCATTATGAATCTCTATTCCGTGATCGTGAATATAATCCGACGGAACACGGTCATATCCCGCACTTGTCAGTTGAATATATTTCAGATTAACAAACCTGTCTATGGAATGAAACAGAAAAATACCGTTTCCGATAATTCCCTCCGGCCATTCATATGCACATGGCAGTTCATCCTTTTCATTCTGCATAAATATGACAGAATGACCAAGCTTTTCAACTGCTTCAATGTTCTCTTTTGCTTCCCTCCAGGCACCGGTTATCAGCAGATTCATTGTTTTCCTCTCTTGTCAATCATTGCTCGCCGGATATAATCTTTTTGACTCTCCGACGAAGTTCCGCTTCACTTTTATTGAAATAGTCCGCATAAAGCTGACATTCCTTCTCAAAATCTCTTATTTCTCTGACTCCGTTTGCAAAAATTTCTTTTACGGCGTCGATATCTCCGATCTTTTCGACATTGCAAAAGCTTCTTGAAAGAATAGCGCAGGTTGAACCGAACTTATAATGCTCACGGATAACATATTCGGCAGGGAGCATACCCTTACCGAGAGCGGCAATTCCCCCGAATCCGAACGGCAGGCCTTTCTGCTTGAATTTCAGACAAATTCTTTCAACAGTTCCGTCCGACAGAATCTCAAACATGAATTTCTTTCCGTATCCCAAGCTCAGGTCATTCAGACCTATATATGCTTCATCGATTCCGTCAATCTCTAATATTTCATCGATATTTTCAATGCTTTCGGGCGTTTCAAACAAAAGGAGAGTTTTTGCTCTGCCTCCTACCGCATCAATAAAAGTCCGAACCTCCTGCGTGGTTTTGAAAAACGGGAGCATGACAACATCTGCACCTGCATTGACAACCGCTTCTGCTTCTTCTGCGGTTGAACAGTATTCATTTGTTTTGTCGTGAACGGGATTTATTCTGACAAGAAGCTCCGCCTTTTTTATTGCGGCTCTGATTCTTTTTACATCTTCAACCGTATGGCGGTTCTGGACGGTATCCATACCCCCCTGCCGCAGAGCCTTGCCGATATATTCCAAATCGACGAATATGCGATCAACTCCTGCCGATTCGGCAATCTGAGCAACATCCGTTCTGTTGGTTATGAACATCAATTTAAGCGCCATGATAATTCATTCCTTAAAGCTTTATTTTTTTACCGTTTCTCCCGTATTCTCGTTATCCGCATTCGTGAAAACCTTAAATACCGTCATAAAAAGAATCTTCAAATCCAAAAGGAAAGAAACATTTTCCGCATACCAAACATTCATATCAATGCGTCGATTCCATTCAACGGTCTTTCTGCCGTTAACCTGCGCCCAGCCTGTAATTCCGGGCTTGAGCGCAAACATTTTTCTCTGTTCATCGGTATATTCCTCCCATTTCCACGGATGATAGGTCAGAGGACTTCTGTAACCGATAAGCACAAGGTCGCCTTTAGCTATGTTCCAAAGCTGCGGAAGCTCATCAAGACTTGAGGCACGCAAAAACCTGCCGATACGGGTAACCCTGTTGTCGTTGCTGTCGGAATACACGCCTGAGCCGGTATGCTCTGTCCCGACTCTCATTGAGCGGAATTTATACATTGTATATACTTTTCCGTTTTTCCCGAGTCTCTCCTGTTTGAAAATTACGGGCCCTTTGGGGTCATCAATTTTTATCATTATTGCGATTACGGCATAAAGCCAGCAAAAACAAATCAGCCCGACAACAGCCATGATTCTTGCGAGCGCACCCTTTACATATTTGCAGTAAAAGCCGTCTTTCCCCTTTTTAATCACTTTCCGCACCTCAAATTCATTATTTTTGCTGTCTTTCAGTCAGCTTTTGCTTCCTCTTTTACCGAATATGTCGGAACGATTTTTTCAACAAGCTCTTTTATTCCGACGCTGTTGTCGTAAGCCGCACTCATCAGCTTTTCGATTCCGTCACGGAATTCTTCGGCATCAAAGGGAATCGGATTTCCGATAAAAATCAGCTTGTTGGGAGTGGTTTTCAGCCCCTCCTCCGCCATAAGCGTTTCTTCGTAGAGCTTTTCGCCGGGTCTGAGACCGGTATATTCTATCTTGATATCGACATCCGGCTTCAGCCCCGAAAGCTTGATAAGGTTCCTTGCAAGCGTTTCAATTTTGACGGGCGAACCCATGTCGAGCACGAAAATTTCACCGCCGTGAGCATAAGCTCCCGCAAGAATCACAAGAGAAACCGCCTCGGGAATAGTCATAAAATAGCGCACGATATCGGGATGAGTTACCGTGACGGGGCCGCCTCTTTCAATCTGCTGTTTAAAAAGAGGAACCACCGAGCCGTTGGAGCCGAGCACATTGCCGAAGCGAACCGCAACGAACTCCGTGCAGACATTTTCGGGCAATGCAGTGCAGCAATATTCTTTGTAATCCGCCTCAAAATGGGTGAAAAGTCTCGGAATATTTTCGGGTTTCTTTTCTTTTATGCTTCTGTCAAAAGTCTGAACAATCATTTCGCAAAGACGCTTGCTTGCACCCATAATGTTCGTGGGGTTAACCGCCTTGTCCGTGCTGATGAGGACAAAACGCTTGCAACCGTTCATCATCGCCGCATAAGCGGTCTTATATGTTCCGATAACATTATTCTTTATCGCTTCGCAGGGGCTGTTTTCCATGAGAGGAACATGCTTGTGAGCCGCCGCATGATAGACGATATCGGGCTTGAAGCGTTTGAAAACTTCGTCAAGCCGCCTTGAATCCCTGACAGAGCCGATAAGCACAGTCAGATTCATTTTGGGGTATTTTATTTTCAGCTCCTGCTGAATCGCATAAGCGTTATTTTCGTAAATATCAAATATAACAAGTCTTTCGGGCTTATGGGCGGCAATCTGCCTGCAAAGCTCGCTTCCGATTGAGCCGCCGCCTCCCGTTACAAGGATTGTTTTGCCTTCAATGAGGGAGTAACCCTCCTTCATGTCGGTTCTGAGTGGCTCTCTGCCCAGAAGATCCTCAACCGAAACATCTCTCATCGAGCCGACGGTAACATCGCTGTTTGCATACTGATAAAAATCGGGAAGATTTTTAATCTCACAGTTTGTTTCCTCACAGATGTTGATAATATCCCTTTTGCTCTCTCTTGAAGCGCTCGGAATGGCAATATATATTTTATCTATTTTGTTTTTTTCAACATTATATAATATATCGTCTCTGCCGCCGACGATAGGTATTCCTTCAATATATCTGTTCCATTTGTTACGGTCATCGTCAATAATGCAGATTACCTTGTCTGACGATGACGGGTCTCTCAGCACGCTTCTGAGAAGCATCTGACCCGCTTCGCCCGCTCCGATTAACAAAACTCGGTGAGCGGATTTGGCGTTTTCATGATTCCTGAATCGGTTAGATTCAAACAAGAAAAAGCGGTAAGAAAAACGCACCGCAATCAGCAGAATGAATTGGAAGCAGGAGCCCCAGAAATAATAGGACAGCGGCATTCTTGCAAACAAAACCGTTATAAGTAAAATGTGCAGAAATGATGCAAATGCGCTTCCGATTGCGGTTTTTGCCGCCTCATTGACGCTCGCATATTTCCAGACGCTCTTATACATTCTTGCCGCAATGAAAACAGCAAGGCAGAGCGCCGAATAAATAGGAACAAAATCCAGAAAAGCTTTAAGATAATACTCCGGAATTTCAGAAACCTTTCCGTCAAATCTTATCAGCAAGGCAAGAAAGTATGAAATATTGGTTGCAAAAATATCGTAGACCACCAAAAGAAGCGCAATTAAACGCCATTTCTCAAGGCGAATCTTTCCCGGTCTTCTTTTTTTATCTTTTGCTTTCACTCAAATCAATCCTTTGCTGTTTTTCCTCAACTTTACCCTCTGAATTAATTTCATACACTCTGTCGCAGTATTTCAGCATACTTTTTCGGTGTGTTGTAATTATACAGATTCTTGCGGGATCGGATGTCATAATATTTTTAAGAACCCTGCCCTCTGTCTCAATATCAAGCGCAGAGGTTGTTTCATCCATAATAAGTATAAGAGAATTTTTAAGAAGCGCTCTTGCAATTGCAAGCCTCTGAAGCTGACCGCGTGAAAAATTAGCTCCGTTTTCTTCAACAACGCTGTTTAAGCCGTCGGGAAGCGAAAGAACAAAATCGGCAAGATCTGCCGCTTTCAACGCTTTAATCAGCTGCTCATCGTCCGCCTCGGGGCAGACCATTCTGAGATTTTCCGCAACTGTGCCCGAAAACATGTTGACCTCCTGCGGCACATAGGAGCAGAAGCGTCTTGTGCTGTCGGAAACATCAATCGTCTTGCCCGATTCGGATTTAAGATAGATTCTGCCGCCGCTCGGCTTGACAATTCCCAGAATCAACTTTAAAACTGTCGTTTTTCCTTCTCCCGACGGACCGACCAAAGCAATTGTCTCCCCCGGCCTTGCAAAAATTGAAACATCGTTCAGCACGGAATCTTCGCTGTCGCGGTAAGCAAAAGAAACATCGTCAAAGACAAGCTCTACGCCCGTTCTTTCCGATTCCCCGAGTATTTCGAGCGCTATTTCGCTGTCGCCGTCCTTTTCTTCGTTGAAGCAGGTGACCTCCATGATTCTGCCTGCGGCGGTCGCAGTTGAAACCGCCGTCGGAGCAAGGGAGGCAAGGGCGCCGAAAGATGAGGTCAGCATACCCGAAATCTGCAGAAACATCGTCATTGTTCCGAATGATATCGCTCCCTGCCAAAGGCGGTAAATGCCCCAGCCATAGCAAGAATAGGAAACAATCATACCCAAGAGAGAAAGGCAGAGGGTAGTCAGAATGCTGAATTTATCAAAGGCAAGGCGGGTTGAACGGTATTCTTCAAGCAGGGCACGGAAGTTTTCGGAATACTGCTTTGTCAGGTCAAACGCCTTGACGGTTTGCAGATTCTGCATGGATTCTTCGGAATAAGAAAGAATTTTGCCGTTAAGTTCTCTGCTCTTCCGGTTGAATTTTCTTATATTTTTAAGCAGGAATCTTGAAGAAAAGAACAGAAACGGTGCGCTCATAAGCGCAAGAAACGCCATGGTTTTATCGTAATAAAATACTATGGCGAAAGCGCCGAAAAACTGCGCCGTTCTCGTGAATACGCTCGGAATGAAGCCAATAACGCCCGAAGAAACGGTTGAAGCGTCGCCCTCCAGCCTGTTGAGCAGGTCACCCGAGTGAAAAGCTCCGATATCCTCCCATTCGGCTGATATGATATGAGTATAAATCTCCTGCCTTATCTCATTGTTGACCTTGCTGCTGACAACGGCAGTCAGCCATGAGCTCAGCGCCTGAAAAACATACTGAAACACCGCAATCCCGACCGCAAGGCAGATATATTTCGGCAAATCAGATCTTGAATGCTGAACAACCGCATCAATAAGGAATTTCGAGGCAACTGAAGTTCCGAGAGACATTGCCGAAGCGAAAAGTCCGAGAATTATATACAGCACAAGGATATATTTATACCGTCTGATATATCGGAACATCCATTTCCACTCTTTAGCAATACTGCTGAAAAGCTTCCCGTAATCCTCGGTCTTCTTCATCTTGGCTCCTTTCAATCGTTATCTTTCTTTTTTCTGCTCTTTCTGCCGTAGCCGTAACCGTACTTGCCGTATTTATAGCCGCCGTAGCCGTATTTACCGTAACCGTAGCCATAGCCGTAATTATAACCGTAGCCGGTAATTCCTGAAAGCGCTCCGTTAAGAATACCGCCGATGATTCTGACATTTGATGACATGAGATTGTCAAGTCCGCTGCGAATCTTTGAAACCCTGACCGTATCCTGAAGAACGACATACAGGGCGGCGTCCGAGGCCTGGGCGATGAAAAGCGAATCCGAAATCAAGCCGCAGGGAGGCGTGTCGACAAGAACCAAATCGTATTTTTCACGCACCGAATCAAACGCTTCCTTGATGCGCTCCGTATTCATTCTGCTGCTGTTTGCTTCGTCCGGATTTTTGAAGAACATATATGAAATGTTAAACTCCTCAAGACGGGAAATTGAATAAAGCTCCGTCTCCTCGGAAATTTCAATCTGCCCGGGGTCAATGCCGAGCAAGGGCGCAACGCTCGGATTGCGGATATCCGCATCAACCAAAAGCACATTTTTTCCGCAGTCCGCAAGCGAAATCGCAAGGTTTGTGATGACCGTTGTTTTTCCCTCGCCGGGAGCCGTGCTTGTCACCATAACAACCTTCTCCTGCGGTTCAAGAGAATTGACAAATGTGTTTCTCATAACACGCACCGATTCAAGAAATCCGCTGCCGATTTTCGGATTAGTCAAAAGCACCGACTGATCAACCTGCTTTGAATGCTTTTTGAACGAAACCTGCGGAACCGTTCCGACAGCTTCAATGTTAAGCTCGTATTTAAGGTCGTTTTTCGTTCTGACCGTGCTGCGCTGAAGGACATAAAGAACTATCCATGCAAGCCCCAGAGCAAATCCGATCAGAGCCCATTTGACTGCAGCTTTGACAAATGAATTGCTGTTGGATGGCTTTGAAGGAATGAAAGCATCCGAAATTACCGTCAGCCTGATGTTCCCGACAACATATTTTGCGGCATCGGGAAAATTCTTGATTGCCGACATCAGAACATCATAGGCTTTTTTCGGGTCGCTGCCCGTTGAGGTAATCGTTATCATATTTGAATCCGAAACGCAGGAGACGGACAAAGCCGCCGGCAAAACGGTGATTCCGAGATCCTCACAAATTGCATCCTGCAAAATATTGCTGCTCATTATATGAGGAAAGGTTTTTGCAATCTGAGAAGCGGTTGAGCTGTCATAGTAAAAGGAATAGACAGAAATGCCGCCAACGGTTGCGGAACTGTTCTCCGTGCTGACCGTGCATATTGCAGAGGTCGTGTAGCTCGGAGTAAAATTCAGATATCCGACGGCTAATTTGATGCCGCCGGCTGCAACTGCAAGGGCAACGCACAGCCACCAGAATTTCTTGATTCCCTTGAAAAAATCGCTGAGATAAATTTTAATCTTAGTATCGTCAATTTTCCAGGATTCTTTATTCATATTTTCGGTCTGATTCATTCTTCGTTTTCATCCTTCGGTTGATTTAATATCATAACTCCTCAGCAGTATCTTCCTCTTCGGTATCATCTTCGGGATCTTCCGAGAAATAAGAATATCCGCCGTATTTTTCGCGATTTTTACCGTATTTTCCGTATTTGCCGTACTTACCGTACTTGCCGTATTTTCCGTAATCCTTGCCGTAATAGCGCCCGCTCTCGTCGGCGCCGTTGAATTTTATAAGCGACAGTTCGGGATAAACATCGTTCAAAATACAGCCCGCAACATTTCCGCCGACTTCGCCGAGAGTTATTATCGCGTCGTTGATATCCGAAACCGCAACCTCGTCCGTTCTGACGACAAGCAGGGTATTATCGGCGATTTTTGCAATATCCGTAACCGAGGAGTCAACCGCCATGGGCGCAGTATCAATGATAACAAAATCGGCTTTTTCCTTGGATACATTAATGATATTTTCAACCATTCCGTTTTCAATCCATTTGCGTGAATCGGGATAAGGCTTGGTGTTGAGCGCAAGATAAAGCGATGTCTTTTTAAATCTTCTGACCCTGAAATCTCCGAATTTTATCTCACGGTTCATAAGCTCGCCCAGCTCACAATATTTCTTGTAGGTCTGATTGAAAATCTTATAAAGCGCAGGCTTTTTGGCGTCAAGGTCAAAAAGAACAACTCTGTATCCACGGCTTGCAAGAGAAAGCGCAATGTTTGAAGCAACGGTGGATTTACCCTCGTTCTCCGAAACGCTCGTTACCGCAAAAACCTTTCCGCCTCCATGCTTCTTGATATGTTCAAGCTTTGCTGCTAACTTCTGAAAGCTCTCGGTAAATTTGAGGCTGATAAAGGCGTTATTGTAAATCAGCAAAGCTTTTTTCTTCTTTTGAATATAGTCCTGAACCGTCAGCCTCTTGCTCTCGTGAACAACCGAACCCAGAAGCTTTGCATCTATTTTTGACTTGAATGCCGCTTCGTTTTTAACCGTGTCCCTGAGCAAGGACAAAACGGCGATTGCCGTCACAGCAACTGCAATGCAGGCAAGCACAACCATTTTTTTGTTTGCCGTTGTTATTCTGTTTGACGGTGAAGAAGGCACCGTCGGCTGTTTGATAACGGTAATGGTTGAATTTTCAAAGATATTATCCGATATTTCGGGATAGACTTCCAGCACCGCTTTGATAAGCGCATAAGCAGTCTGAGGCTTTTTAGCGGTTACTTTCAGTTCAAGCAGGTTTGTTTCCGAAAGAACCGAAGCGCTGATGCTTCCGTCAAAGCTTTCCATTCCCGCCTTTTCTGCCGCCTTTGTTTTCATAAGCTGCTGAACAAAAACATTTGTATAAATATTTGCTATTTCCGAAGAAACGGAAACCATTGAATAGGAGTTTCCCTGAGTGTTCGCCTTGGCGGTAACAACAAGAGTTGCGCTTGAGGTATATTCGGGAGAATATACGCTGTATGACGCAATATATATTCCCATAAGACCTATCAGAACAGAGAGAACGATTACCCACGCATTTCTGATAAGGTCTTTAACGAGACTGTGCCATTCAAAAATAATTTTATTCTTATCCTATTCCACCTAAAATAATACCTGCTATAAATACTGTTATTGTCAGGAATACAAATACATATTTAGCCATTGGTTTAAACCATGGCCCTAGTTTCTTATTAGAGCC
>CAYXVM010000012.1:0-18473 GCA_964468465.1 uncultured Clostridium sp. | reverse complement strand
CGCCGAGACGCCTTGCGCATCTTGCGGCGTCCATGGCAACATTGCCGCCGCCGATAACAGCCGCTCTGAGCGTATGCTCAACGGGAGTTTCTCCGTTATTCTTATATGCTTTCATCAGGTTCATTCTCGTCAGGAATTCGTTGGCGGAATAAACTCCCTTGAGGTTTTCGCCGTGGATGCCCATGAATTTGGGAAGTCCTGCGCCCGAACCGATGAAAACGGATTCAAAGCCGTAATCGTCAATCAGCTCGTCAATTGAAAGCGTCTTGCCGATAACGATGTTGGTTTTGATTTCAACGCCGATTTCTTTAAGGCCGTCAATTTCCTTCTGAACAATCGCCTTGGGAAGTCTGAACTCGGGAATGCCGTAAACGAGAACGCCGCCTGCGGTGTGGAGAGCTTCAAAAACCGTAACCTCATAGCCCTTTTTGGCAAGGTCGCCTGCGCAGGCAAGACCTGCGGGGCCTGAGCCGACAACGGCAACCTTATGACCGTTGGATTCGGGCTTTTCGGGCTTCTCGGTTGAATTGGCGTTATGATAATCGGCAACGAATCTTTCAAGTCTGCCGATGGCAACGGGCTCTCCCTTGATTCCTCTGACGCATTTTCCTTCGCACTGATTTTCCTGAGGGCAGACTCTGCCGCAGACTGCGGGGAGAGATGAGGATTTTGAAATTATTTTATAAGCGTTTTCAAATTCGCCCTTTGCAACCTCGGCAATGAACTCGGGGATATAAACCCTGACGGGGCAGCCGCCGACGCAGGGCTTGTTTTTGCAGTTAAGGCAGCGGCCTGCTTCCTCGATTGCCTGCTCGGGAGTGTAGCCGAGAGAAACCTCTTTGAAGTTTTTGCTTCTGACCTCGGGGTTCTGCTCAGGCATCGGAGTTTTATTCTTTGACATGTTAGGCATTTTATTTTACCTCCTGACCGAACAGTCTGCAGGCCTTGTCACGAGCCTGTGACTCAAAATCACGGTACATGGTGTTTCTTTCGATTGCTTCGTCGAAGTCAACGAGATGGCCGTCAAACTCGGGGCCGTCAACGCAGGCGAATTTTGTTTCGCCGCCGACGGAAAGGCGGCAACCGCCGCACATTCCCGTGCCGTCAATCATAATCGGATTCATCGAAACGATGGTCTTAACCGAATATTCCTTTGTGAGCTTGCTGACGAATTTCATCATAACGAGCGGGCCGATTGCGATAACCTCGTCATATTTATCGCCCGAATCGAGCAGTCTCTTGAGGGCTTCGGTAACAAGACCCTTTTCGCCTGCCGAGCCGTCGTCGGTCATAAGGATATATTCCGAGCTGTTCTTTGCAAATTCATCGCCGAGGATAACGAGATCCTTTGAGCGGAATCCTGCGATAACATGAACCTCACAGCCCTGAGCGTGGAGCTTTTTCGTTACGGGATAAGCGATTGCGCAGCCTACGCCGCCCGCAACAACGGCAACTCTTTTAAGACCCTCGGTCTTGGTTGCTCTGCCGAGAGGGCCGACAAAATCGTGGAGCTTATCGCCCTGCTGAAGATGGCCGAGCTTTTCGGTTGTTGCTCCGACAACCTGAAAAATAATTGTAACCGTTCCCTTTTCTCTGTCATAATCGGCAACGGTGAGGGGAATTCTTTCTCCGTCCTCATCAACTCTGAGAATGATGAACTGACCCGGCTCTGCCTTTTTTGCAACGAGCGGAGCACGGATTTCCATGAGGCATACCGTGGGGTTGAGCATTTCCTTTTTCATAATATCAAACATACAAAATCCTCCTAAAAAAGCTGCCGAATATAAATCCGGCAGCATGGCGCAGGCTGATCAGAAATCAACCTTAGTGTCATAATAGCAGCATTTAAGCAGCTTTTCCATTTCTTCCTGAGAGGGCTGACGGGGGTTGGAGCCTGTGCAGGCGTCGGCAATTGCGTTCTTTGCAATTTCGGGAAGCTTTGCAAGGAAAACATCCTCGGGAACGAAGCCCTGCTCCGTGGGGTAGCTGTCAGCGCCGTAGTTCTTGATGCAATGAGGAATGTTGAGCTTATCGTTCATGCCTCTGAGGTATTCGATGAGAAGCTGAACCTTCTCCTCAACGGTGCTTCCGCCGAGGTTCATGAAATCGGCAATCTTGGCGTAACGCTTTGCCGCTGTCTCATCCTTTGCGTTGAACTCGATAACCTTGGGAAGATACATTGCGTTTGCTGCGCCGTGGATGATGTGAGCGCCGTAGTCTGCGAAAGCAGCGCCGGTCTTGTGAGCCATTGAGTGAACGATGCCGAGAAGTGCGTTTGAGAACGCCATGCCTGCAAGGCACTGAGCGTTGTGCATTTTCTCACGGCACTCTGTGTTGCCGTTGTATGAATCAACAAGGTTCTCCTGAATCATTTCGATTGCATGGAGAGCGAGGGGATCTGTGTAGTCGCAGTTGCAGGTTGAAACATAAGCTTCAATTGCATGGGTCATAGCGTCCATGCCGGTGTGAGCAACGAGCTTCTTGGGCATTGTTTCTGCAAGCTCGGAATCAACGATTGCAACATCGGGAGTGATTTCAAAGTCAGCGATGGGATATTTGATGCCCTTCTGATAGTCGGTGATGATTGAGAATGCGGTAACCTCGGTAGCTGTGCCCGAAGTTGAGGGGATAGCGCAGAAATGAGCCTTTTTGCGAAGCGGAGGAATGCCGAAAACCTTGCACATATCCTCAAAGGTGATTTCGGGATATTCATATTTAATCCACATTGCTTTTGCGGCGTCGATGGGTGAGCCGCCGCCCATTGCAACAATCCAGTCGGGCTCGTACTCAAGCATAACCTGAGCGCCCTTCATAACGGTTTCAACCGAGGGGTCGGGCTCGATGCCTTCAAAGAGCTTAACCTCCATGCCTGCTTCTTTAAGGTATTCAACTGCTTTGTCGAGGAAGCCGAATTTCTTCATTGAGCCGCCGCCGACGCAGATGATAGCTTTTTTGCCGGGAAGTGTTTTAAGAGCCTCAAGAGAGCCCTTGCCGTGATAGAGATCTCTGGGAAGTGTAAATCTTGCCATAATTTGTTACCTCCTGAAATGTTTTATTCTTTACGGTCTAAATCTTATCATAAAGGCAGGAAAAAGTGAAATGCAAAAAATATATATCGGTATTACTTTATTGATATATATGTATCAATTCAGCGTGAAAACGGGTAATTATGACGATAAAACAAAAAATATTTTCATGTGTTGAAAAATCATAACAAGTGTGCTATTATTTACAAATCAGCTTATAAAAATATTATTATGGGGTCATCGGAAATGAAAAAAGTCTTTTCGAGAACAAGAACCATTGCTCTCGGCTTCATTATTATAATCGCCGTCGGAACAATACTTCTTGCGCTGCCGATTTCGTCGCAGACGGGCGAGAGCGTCGGCTTTGTGCCTGCTCTTTTCACGGCGGTTTCATCGTCCTGCGTTACGGGGCTTGTTGTTCTGAACACGGCAACTGCCTGGACGCCGTTTGCTCAGGTTGTTATTCTGATTCTGATTCAGATTGGCGGTCTGAGCTTTATGACGATTGCAACCACGTTTTCGCTCATTCTCAGGAGAAAAATGGGTCTGAGAGAGAGGGAAATAATGGTTGAAAGCATTAACGCCGAGCATATTGGCGGCATAATGCAGCTTACGAAAGAAATAATAATCGGCACGGCGATTTTTGAGAGCGTCGGAGCGCTTCTTCTTGCAACCCGATTTATTCCCCGCTTCGGCTTGCCTAGAGGAATCTGGTATTCCGTTTTTCATTCGGTTTCGGCGTTCTGCAACGCAGGTTTTGACCTTATGGGAACAGACACGCCGTATATTTCGCTTTGCGAATTTTCAGATGACGTTGTGGTCAACTTCACCCTTTCCGCTTTAATAATAATCGGCGGTATCGGCTTCCTCGTCTGGGACGATCTGAGAAAGAAAAAGCTGAGATATAAATATTATCAGCTTCACACAAAGATAGTGCTTGCCGTAACGGCGGCTCTGCTTGTTATCCCGACAGTTCTGTTTTTGATTTTTGAGCGCAATTTCACAAACGAGGGCTTAAGCTTCGGTCACAGCCTGCTCAATGCGTTTTTTGACTCCGTAACGGCAAGAACAGCAGGCTTTAACACGACCGACACGGCGGCGCTTTCGCCTGCGAGCAAAATTATGACGATATTCCTGATGTTCATCGGCGGTTCGCCGGGTTCAACGGCGGGCGGCATCAAGACAACCACCCTTGCGGTTATCGCCGTTTCAACCTTTAACGGAATAATGCGCCGTGAATCAAAGGGCGTTTTCGGCAGACGGTTTGAAAAGGACGCAATCCACAAGGCAAGCTCGGTTGTTTTCACGAATATTACCCTTGCAATAGTCGGCGTGCTTGCAATCTGCGCCGTTCAGCCTGCGCTTTCAATTGAAGACGTTGCGTTTGAATGTGTTTCCGCAATCGGAACGGTCGGAATGTCAACGGGCATAACCCGTGACCTTGAAACAGCCTCAAGGCTGATAATAGCGTTTCTGATGTTCTGCGGCAGGGTCGGCAGTGTTTCGTTCGCTCTTGCTTTAATGGACAGAAGAGCTTCCCCGCCGGTTAAAACTCCGAGAGAAAAAATAACAATCGGTTAGGATTATTTCCGTTACCCTAATCCGGAAAGGACAAGAAAAATGAAATCTTTTTTAATTATCGGAATGGGCGGCTTCGGCCATCATCTTTGCGAAAGCCTTGCTAAAAAAGACTGCGAGATAATGATAGTTGACGAAAAAGAGGAAGCCGTTGAGGACATGCTTTCATATGTTGTCAGCGCAAAAATAGGCGACTGCACGAAAATTGAGGTTCTCAAAACCTTTGATATTCCGTCGTTTGACACCTGCTTTGTCTGCATCGGTGAAAACTTTCAGAACAGCCTTGAAATAACCAGCCTGCTCAAAGAGTGCGGCGCAAAAAAGGTAATCAGCAAGGCGGACAGAGACATTCAGGAGAAGTTTTTGCTCCGCAACGGTGCCGATGCCGTTATTTATCCCGAAAAGAACATGGCGGAGCGTTATGCGATTCGTGAGAGCAGCGAGCACATCTTCGATTATATCAATCTCGGCGGCGATTATTCGATTTTTGAAATTGATGTGCTTGATAAATGGGTCGGCAAGACCGTCAAGGAGCTGAATTTCAGAGTTAAATATAACCTCAGCGTGCTTGCAACCAAAAACGGGAGCACGGTCAACCCCGTCATCACGGGCGAGCGGAAGTTTGCAAAGGATGAGCACCTGCTTGTTCTCGGCAAAGAAGAAGATGTCCGCAAGCTGACGAAATAATTTCGTTGACAAAAGCAGAAAGATAATGTAATATAATATTAATATAAAGTACGGAGGTAATTATTATGGTTTTAGCTGCTGTCGGCAAAAACGGCACAGGCAAGGATTTCTTCCTTGAATATGTTGCAAAAACTTACGGCTTCCCGATGATTTCAATCGGCGATGTTGTCAGAGAGCTTGCGGCAAAGGACGGTCTTGAGCTTACCAGAGACAATCTTCACGCAACCTCAAAGAAGTATATGACTGCTAACGGTCAGACATTTTTCCCCGAAATGATAGTCAAAAAGATTAAGGAGTCTGACAGCCCGAATTTCCTTGTTTCAGGCATCCGCCCGCCCTCAGATATCGAGGTTTTCAAGAAGGCTTTCGGCGATAAATTCGTTCTTGTTGATGTTGTTATCAGCGATGACGAGGTTCGTTATCAGAGAATGCTTGCCAGAGGCTCCGAGCGTGACGGCAAGAGCGTTGAAAAGCTTCGTGAAAACGATATCCATGAGGAAGAAATTTTCCACACCAGCGAGTCCGAGAAAATGGCTGACTATATTATGAAGAACGACGGCACGGTTGACGATTTCTATGCCGGAGTCAAGGATTTTTATGAGAATTATCTCAAAGCAAAGCTTGACTGATAAGGAAATGGGACAGTCGCATTAGCTACTGACCCCCAAAATGATTTAACAGGATAACAAAAAGCAGCTTGTATTGTTGATTCGGTATCGTAATACAGGTTGCTTTTATTATTTTTCCGAACAGATTAAGATACGGAATTGTTTTTTCGTCAACTCTAACAAAAAGACGGACTGTTTTTAGTTGAAAATGTTGGCTTTAAAATATATATTAAAAGTGATATAATCATTATACGGTTCTTGTTACCGTTCTCTCGGAAGTGATTGCGGAAAAGAGAACCTGCTAATTTCATAAGGAGAAAATTATATGAACAATCGTTTCTTTTGTGCAAAAGAAAACGGCAAGCTTAATTACGGCAGAACCGCTTTGACGGGCTTCGGATTTCTTGCCGCTTCGATTGCATGGGCAATCTACGACCCCTACATAACCAAGATTCTGAATCATCTGCTCAACGCTTCACCGACCGTTACGGCGTGGAGCAACACGCTTGTTGAAAAGATGCCGTTCCTTGCAAGCTTTGCGGCTTCGCAGGGCGAGGATGTTGTTCTTGCCGGCGGCGGCTTCACCCTTGTTCCGCTGTTTATCGGTATCATAATGACATTCGATAACATCTTCGGCGTTATTTTTCAGCCGACTTTCGGCAAGCTTTCAGACCGCTGTCATTCAAGGTTCGGCAAGCGCCGCCCGTTCATTCTTTTCGGCGCTCCGATTTCGGCAGTTCTGTTCGCATTGATTCCCATTGTTTTCCTTAAAACCCGCAGTCTTCCCCTTACGATGGTATTTATCATCCTCTTTGTTTTCGTTATGTCGCTGTGGCGTGCGCCCGTTGTTGCGCTCATGCCCGACCTGACTCCTCCGAGCCTGCGAAGCGAGGGCAACGCAGTTATTAACCTCATGGGCGGTCTCGGCAGTGCAATCGGCATGGTTGCAGGCACTCTTGCAATCATTCTCTGCGGTCTGTTTACGGGTCTGACAAAAGAGCAGATAAAGGCTGACGAAACAGTTTCCTTCCCCTATGTTTTTGCAATCGGTGCGGCGATTATGATAATCGGCATGATTGTTATCATGCTGTTTGTCAAAGAGCCCGACAGCAGAATCCACATTCAGGGCGAGGTCAACAAGCAGCTTGACGCCGACGCAAGAAGAAAAGCGGAAAAAGAGGCTAAAAAAGCCGAAAAGGCGGCAAGAAAAGCTCAGAAGCTCTCAAAGGGCGAGAGAAAGAGCCTTGTTTTCATGCTTGCTGCTCTGTTCTTCCTTTTCTGCGGAAGCAACGCAATCACTACCTTCTTTTCACTTTTTGCCCAGGAGATTCTCCACATGATAACCTCCGAGGCAACCATTATCATGCTTATATTTGCCGTTGTTGCGGCAATTGCAGCTCTGCCCGCAGGCAAGATGGGCAAGAAAATCGGCAGAAAAAAGACAATCATTGCAGGTCTTGCAATCTTCCTTTCAGCCTTTGTGATTTTCTTCTCGATTTTCCTTGTTATGCTCGGCAGACAGAATATGTCAATCGGCAATTATGTTACCGTTAACAATGCCTACACTTCAATCAATGACAAGGTCAACGCCTATAATTCAGAGCTTGCCGACGCCGCAAAAGAGAATAATATTACTCTCGGTGAGGGCGACACTCTTGTTATGGACACCTATGTTGAATATGTCAGGGCAAAAGAGACAAACGGCGACCTTTCGGGCTACGGCTCGGTTTATGCCGACTTTGACACCGTGCTTAACGCTGAAAATCCCGAAATCATCAACGGAATCAAGAAAGTTGCGGCTTCAACGCTTGAGCTTTCGGAGCAGTCAACCTTCGGCGAAGCGCTTGAAGCAGTCAGCGGAAGCGTCCGTGATGTTACGAGAATTCTCAGAATCCTCATTTACCCCGTTCTTATTCTCGGCGGTGCGGCTAATATGTTCATCACCGTTAACACTCTGCCGCTCGTTCTTGAAATCGGTGGACTTGACAAGGTCGGAACCTTTACGGGATACTACTACACAGCAACATTCTCTGCTCAGATTGCTTCCCCGATTGTTTACGGCATCGTCAGAATGTTCTCGGGAACGTACATGTCGCTGTTCTACTATGCGCCCGTGGCGTTCGCCGCTTCGATTCTCTGCATCCTGCTTGTCAAGCACGGCGAAGCCATTCCCGACGAAGTAATCAAGGAAGCGGAAGAAAACGATTAACGACATCCTCCGCCGATCTTTGAAACTGCGGGGCGTTCCGCAAGCCACGCAGCGGAAATTTTCGGCATACATACATCCTTCTATAAAAGTCAAGGGCATCGGTGTTTCCGATGCCTTTGGCTTTTTTTCGGGCGGTCTTGTTTTTTGACAATTTATATGATATTATATTTCGGAAAAGAGGGGTGATTCGGTGTTTGCAAGAATTAACAGCATGGGTCTTTTCGGCATTGACAGCTACATGGTCGGCGTTGAGGTCGATTACGGTCAGGGGCTTCCGAGAATCGATGTTGTCGGTCTGCCCGATACCGCCGTTAACGAATCACGCAACAGAGTTCGCTCCGCAATCAAAAACAGCGGCTACGAATTTCCGCAGAGCCGAATCACGATAAACCTATCACCCGCCGATGTCCGCAAAGAGGGTCCCGTTTATGATTTGCCGATTCTGATAGCTATTCTCAAAGCGGGCAGACAGCTTGACTGCAATATAGACGACTGCGCCTTTGTCGGCGAGCTGTCGCTTGACGGCCTTGTGCGGCATGTCAACGGAGCTTTGCCCATGGTTATCAGGGCGCAGAAAAGCGGAATCAAAAGAGTGTTCGTTCCCGCCTCAAACGCCCGTGAAAGCTCGGTTGTTGAGGGAATAGAAATATATGCGGTTGAAAATGTCCGTCAGGTTATCCGGTTCCTGAAAGGCGAGGAGAGCTTATCTCCGGTAAAATTTGACCCCGATGAAGAAATGATTAATCATGTGCCCCTGCCCGATTTCAGCGATGTCATGGGTCAGCAGGAGGCAAGATATGCCCTTGAAATTGCGGCGGCGGGAGGACATAATGTTATCATGGTCGGCCCTCCCGGTTCGGGCAAAAGCATGCTTGCAAAGCGTCTGCCGTCGATACTTCCCGACATGACCTTTGAAGAAAGCTTGCAGACAACGGAACTTTATTCGATTGCGGGAGCATTGCCCGAGGGGGTTTCTCTCATCAGGGAACGCCCGTTCCGTTCGCCTCATCATACTGTTTCGCCTGCAGGCCTTTCGGGCGGCGGAGCTATCCCGAGACCGGGCGAAATATCCCTTGCACATAACGGCGTTCTGTTCCTTGACGAGCTTCCCGAATTTTCACGAATTGCAATGGAAGTTCTCCGTCAGCCGATTGAGGACGGAAAAATCACCATATCCCGTGCGAGCGCATCGCTGACTTATCCCTGCTCGGCAATGATAGTCTGCGCCATGAATCCCTGCCCCTGCGGCTTCCATGGCCACCCGAAGCGAAAATGCACCTGCCCCGAAGGAGCGGCAAAACGCTATCTTTCAAGGATTTCGGGGCCTCTGCTTGACAGAATAGATATTCACATTGAAGTTCCGCCCGTTGATTTTGACAAGCTTTCGAGCAAAATGCCGTCGGAATGCTCTGCGGATATCAAAAAAAGAGTCAACGCCGCAAGAAAGCTTCAGCAGGAGAGACTTGCGGGTACGGGAGTTTCGTGCAACGCAAAAATGGATTCGGCATTGACCCGCAGATTCTGTCGCCCGACCGCTCAGGCAATGGCTTTGCTTGAAAGCGTTTTTGAAAAGCTTGACCTTTCGGCAAGAGCATATGATAAAATCCTGAGAATTGCAAGAACGGTTGCCGACCTTGAGGGCTGCGAAACGATTGATTCAAGCCATATCGCTCAGGCGGTTCAGTTCAGAAGCCTTGACCGGAAGCTATGGGGCAAATAATTCCCCGCATGTATTGATAAATATATCCGAAAGGTATATAATAAACAGATAAACAATAAAAACGGAGATAAAATATGTTAAAGCTTGAAAATGTATCATTTAAGGTTGCCGTTGACGGCTCCGACCTTGAAATCATCGACGGAATTTCGCTTGAGATTCCTGACGGAGCGTTTACGGTCATTACCGGGCCGAACGGCGGCGGAAAATCAACTCTTGCCCGCCTGATTATGGGCATTGAAAAGCCCACAGCCGGTAAAATTTTCTATAACGGCACCGACATAACGGATTATTCCGTTACCGATAGAGCCAAGCTCGGTATTGGCTACGCATTTCAGCAGCCGCCGAGATTCAAGGGTCTGACCGTTCGCAGGCTGCTTTCGCTTGCCGCAGGCAGTGAGCTGCCCGTTGACGAATGCTGCGGATATCTCACGAGCGTCGGTCTTTGCTCAAAGGACTATCTGAACCGTGAGATGGATAACTCTCTTTCGGGCGGCGAAGCCAAGAGAATTGAAATTGCAACCCTCATGGCGAGAAAGCTCGGGCTTGCGATTTTTGACGAACCCGAGGCGGGCATTGACCTTTGGAGCTTTTCGATGCTTGTTGAGAGCTTCAAGGCGATGAGCAAGGGCAATCATCAGAGCGTTATCGTTATTTCTCATCAGGAAAGAATCATGCAGCTTGCCGATGAAATGGTTGTCATTGCCGACGGAAAAATAAGAGACAAGGGCAGCAAGGATGATATCTTCCCCCGTCTTATGGGAGAATTCAACGAAAACTGCGGCTTCAGAGGGGAGAAATAATATGGATAAGATTGACAGTCAGCTTCTCGAATCGATTGCGGATCTCCATGAGATTCCCGAGGGAGCTTATAATATAAGAAAGAACGGCGAGGGACTTTCAAGGCGTTCAACCGCCAACATTGAGATTGTGCCGAAATCCGACAAGCCGGGCATTGATATAATCATTGCTCCGGGAACGAAGAACGAGAGCGTTCATATCCCCGTTATCATCACCGAGGCGGGAATCAACGACCTTGTTTATAATGATTTTTACATCGGCGAGGGTGCTGATGTGCTTATCGTTGCGGGCTGTGGAATCCATAACTGCGGCGATCAGACAAGCGAGCATGACGGAATTCACACTTTCCATATCGGCAAAAACGCAAGAATAAAATATGTTGAAAAGCATTACGGCGAGGGCGACGGTAAGGGCGAGAGGATTCTCAACCCCTCAACCATTGTTGAGCAGGAGGAAAATTCCGTCTGCGAAATGGAAATGGTTCAGATAAAGGGCGTTGATTCGACCGTCAGAGACACAAAGGCAAGCCTTGCGGCGGGCGCAAAGCTGATTGTTACCGAAAGGCTTCTGACCCACGGCAGTCAGCATGCACGCTCGGATATTGATGTTTATCTTAACGGAGAAGGCTCGTCGGCTCAGATTATTTCACGCTCGGTTGCCAAAAACAGCTCGAAGCAGATTTTCCATCCGAACGCAATCGGCAATGCGGAATGCAGAGCGCATGTTCAATGCGATTCAATCATCATGGATGATGCAACGGTCAGCTCAATTCCGGCAATAACCGCAAATTCGGCGGACGCTCAGATTGTACACGAAGCGGCAATCGGCAGAATCAATAACGATCAGCTTATCAAGCTGATGACCTTCGGCATGAGCGAGGAAGAAGCCGAAGAAGTTATAATCCAAGGTTTTCTTAAATAATGAAAACCAAAGCCAAGGACTGCCGCAATAAGATGAAGAAGCCGTTTTCTTCCGACGAAGGTGTATTAAGATACTCCGAGTCGGAAAAAACGGCTAAAAAGGAACAATATATATTACAATTCTCCAATAAAGAATAAAAGCAACCTGTATTACGATACCAAATCGACAATACAAGTTGCTTTTTTCTATAAAATCTGTTCCTTTTGGTCTTCGCTTAGTGCGACAGTCCGTCTTATTCAACTGTTCTTCTCCAATGGAAGAGATACTGCTGTGCTATGCCTCTTGCGCCGTTTGCACATTCGGGCAGCCCGTCGGGATAAAGCTCCTGCATTATTCGCTTGACCCACACATCAACGGGGAAAGCATCAACCTTTCCGAAGCCGTAGAGCAGGGTGCATTGGGCAACCTTTTCGCCGACTCCTTTAATCTTTATCAGCTCATCTCTGCCCTCGTCAAGACCCGAAGCATAAATTTTTTCAAAATCAATTTCGCCGTTCGCAACCTTTTGGGCGGCGTCAATAATATATTTTGCACGGAAGCCCGCCCTTATCGGAGCAAGCCCGTCAACTCCCGCTTCGGCAACTCTTTTTGCGCTCGGAAATGCAAAATCATCGCCGCCGAGGTTTTCTCCGAGCAGGCGGCAAAGTCTGTCAATAATGCCCTTTATCCTCGGAATGTTGTTGTTTTGGGAAATAATAAATGAGCAGAGCGCTTCCCACGGCTCCTGACGGAGCAGGCGGATTCCGCTGCATTCCTCAACCGCCCTTTTAAGGCTTGAATCGCTTGAAAAACGGCGGCAAAGAGCGTCATAATCACGGTCAAGGTCAAAATATTGACGCCAGATATTCTCAAAATCGGCTTTGTCCGTGCCGATAAAGGCAATTCCGTTCTCCGTTTGTCTCAGAGTCAGAGGCTTTGAGAAAGCAACGCCGTGCCAATCCCCGTTTTCTCTCTGTTCCCATCGGAACGCCTGCCCGCAGTCGAGAGTGCGGGCCAAATCGAAGCACGGGATATCGGCGATAATCATATTTTTTTCTTCCGAAAGAATTAAACTTGTCTGCATTTTGAATTCTCCAAATTGTAATAATATGTCAATTTTATCTTTTATATAACTAAAAAAATTTCATCTATTTTCGACAAAATGTAAAGATTCTACAACCGAAAGTATATTGCAAAAACGAATAAAAATGGTTTTCCACATCAAAATCCCAGAAAAAACAAGGCTTTCAAGCGGAGTTATACACTTTCTCCACACGGTTATCCACATTTTTGGCGGAAAAGGTGAATATACAATCCGTATAATACTCTTACCTTTTCATGCGGAATAAAACCGCCCCGTAATGTCAAAAATAAGATAGAAATCCATTCGTGAAAGGGGAAAGCAAAGTGATAAAGGGCGTCAACAGGCAGGTAGTCGAGATAACCCAGACCCAATGCGAATACTTTGAGCGGGTGCTGTTTTTTATAAAGCCCGAATACTCCGCAGTCAGCGAGGGCGATTTAAAAGAGCGGGCAACAATCATAGCCCAGAGCGCGGGCGTTCCGCCGGCGGCAAGGCTGAAAAAGAACAAGCTGAGGCTTGTGCTGAGCCTATGCGCTTCAGCCTGCGGCGGTGCGATTGTGAGCGGCGTTATTTTTTTGATGACATCATTTATTTAAGCTTTAAGCTCTCAAAGTGTCTGCAAAAGCCGTTCATTACGCATTCGGAGCATTTGGGTCTGCCGGAAATGCAGGTGTCCCTGCCGTGAAGCACGCAGCGGTGGCAGAAATCGTTGCTTTCCTCGGGCGGCAGCAGCTCACGCAGGCGCATTTCAACCTTCAGCGGGTCTTTGGTTGCAACGAGACCGAGCAGATTCGATATTCTGATAAGATGAGTGTCGGCAACGACGGCGGGCTTGCCGTAAACATCGCCCATGATCAGATTTGCGGTTTTTCTGCCGACTCCGGGCAGGCTTGTCAGTTCCTCGAGAGTTGCGGGAACTTTTCCTCCGAAATCGTCAATCATTTTGCGGCACATGCCGACAATGTCTTTTGCCTTAGCTCTGAAAAAGCCGCATGAATGTATAATATTTTCAATGTCGCCGATGTCTGCGGCGGCGAAGTCCTCAACCGTTTTGTATTTTTCAAACAGCCGGGGAGTTACGAGATTGACCCTTGCATCCGTGCATTGCGCCGAAAGTCTGGTGGCAATGAGCAGCTGCAGGGGATTTTCCGCATTCAGAGAACAAAGTCCCTCGGGATATTTTTTCTTGAGAGCATTAACGGCGAGAATTGCAATTTCTTTTTCTTTCAAAGGACTCACCCCGTCATAAATTTTCAACAGTTATCATTATATATTAAATTGATTCGAATTTGAAGTATTATTTTTAAATTTAATATGAATTTTAGTCAATTTGCAATAAAAACAGTTGATTTTATCCGTGTTTTGTGATAGCATATCAATGCATAAATAAAAATAGGGGGATTCCTTTATGAAAAAGAAACTGACGGCGAGACTCTGCTTTTTTATGTGTCTTGTCCTGATTATTTCTTCTTTCGCTGCCTGCAGCGTTAAGAAAAAAGATGGAGACACAACTTCAACCACTCTTGCCTCCGCCGATTCGTGGAGCCCCGGAGTTGACGATGTTTATCAGAATGTTCCCATCGGCAAGGCAGAGCTTGTTGACCTTGTTGAGAAGGTTCTCGGAGATGAGGTTAAGGATTTCAACGGAGATCTTAACACTCTGACTCCCGAACAGATCGAAAAGGTTGAGGATTACGCAAAGGATAACGGACTCATTGTCGGAAAAGACGACAGCGGTAACACCGTCATCAAAAAAGACGAGGTTCCCGTAACCAAGATTCCTCAGAATGAAATTAATGAAATCTACAGCAAGGCTTCGGTTAAAGATCCGAGCAACCTGACTCCCGAAGAAATAACGGAGATTTCAAAGGTTGCGGATGATAACGGACTTATCGTTCAGACCAAGCCTTCGGGCGGCGGAGTTGACATTGTCAGACCTGTTTCAACAACCAAGGCTCCCGCAACAACCGTAAAAGTAGTTACCAAGCCGACAACTACAAAGAAAGACAATACTCCCGAAAAAACAACTAAGCCCCCCAAGCCAACAACGGGCGTTTATGTTCCGCCCACGGCGGGTCCCGTTGCCTCAATGGGAACAACTCTTGCTCCCGTTTCAAAGATAACGTCAGATTGGAGTCTGACTTTTGCAACGGGTTCTGCAGGCAGCAACAATGTTTTTGCAGCTAATGATGTTACCGGAGACGGCGGCACCGTTGCGGTAGGATTCACCATGCCTTCGGAAAAAGCCAATCCCGAAGCTCTTATTGTTAAATACTCCGAGAAGGGCAAGGTCCTTTGGAAATCAACGATATCCGGCAATGAGACAACAACCTTTGAAGATGTTGCCGTTCTCAAGGACGGAAGCATTGTTGCAGTCGGCTACACAATGGCAAACAACATATTTAATGACAGCGAGTATGTCTGCAAAGACACCGTTGAAGCGATTCTGGTTAAGTATTCGTCAGACGGCAAAACGCTCTGGACAAAGATATTCGGCGGCAGCGGCGACGATATGATTTATGCTGTTGATGCTACCAATGACGGCGGATTCGTAGTCGGCGGCAAGACCGACTCAACAGACGGCCATTTTTCGGGTCTCAAAGACGGAGCGAATAAGTGCTTCATTTATAAATGCGATGCGAATGCGGGCATTCAGTGGCGCGATTCGCTTGCAGGCACAAAGCACTGCGCGGTTGAGGCTGTTTCTGTCGGTTCAACGGGTGAAGTATTCTCGACAATATCGACCTACTGCAATGACGGCGATTTTGCCGGATTAAAGCAGACCGAAGAAGAACATAAGGTTAAGTATACGGTTGTCACAAAGCATAATGCTTCCGGCACCAGAGCCTGGGCAAAGGCAATCTATGATGTCGGTCATGTTGATCTGCCCGCAATTGTTGCTACCGATAACGGCGGCTGCGTTGTTGCAGGCAAATATACATCTAATTCCAACGGCAATAAATATTGCTTCAGCGGCATTTATAACGGCGGCATGACGGGCACAACAGACGGAATGATTGTTGCTCTCAAGTCTGACGGTACATTCTATTGGAAGCTTCCTTTAATCGGCTTTGAAAACGACTTCCTGACCGGAATCACAAAGATTCCCGGCGGATATGCCGTTTCGGGCTATACGGCATCAAGCAACAGAGATTTTGCGATTACCAACAGGGGCGATTACGATTCGTTTATCTACACGGTAACATCGGTCGGCAAGGCTAAGAACATCTATTCGTTCGGCGGCTCCGATTCGGATAACGCCCGTGCAATCTGCTCAGACGGCAAGTCGCTTTATCTCTGCGGCTCAACCAATTCGGCTGACGGATATTTCAGCGAAAAATCACCCTCCGGAGGTGCGGAATCCGCAGTTTGCTTCAACATCCGATATTCGGTCGGATAATTAACTGAAAAATCGGAAAACGGCTTGCATCTGACCGATGCAGGCCGTTTTTAATCTTCTGAATGAAATTAAAATTTATAATATGATAACGGCTTGAACTTATATCCGTTTTGCACGGCATAATCAATGATATCTCCGAGAGCCTCTGCGTTATCAGGCGAGACGGAGTGCAGCAGAATGACCGCCCCGGGGTGGAGACGGGCTGTGACGGTTTCAAATGCGTATTCGCCGCCCTTTGTCTTTTTGACATCCCAGTCCGCATAGGCGCAGGACCAGAAAACGCTCGTGTAGCCCATTGAATCGACAAGCTCAAGCGCATTTTCGGAATAAGAACCCTCGGGGAAGCGGAAAAAGCTTGTTGCATAGCCGAAATTGCTGCGCAGGTAATTGTCGCATTCCAATATTTCATCTGCCATTCTCTGCCTCGATATTTTTGAAAAATCCGGATGCTTTGAGGAATGGTTGCCGACTGTGTGACCCTCGTTAATCATTCTTGCGATGAGCTCGGGCGAAGATTTGATGTGGTCGAGCGTACAGAAAAATGCGGCGGGCACCTGTTTTTCTTTTAAAATATCAAGAATTTTTGAGGTGCAGCCGTTTTCCCAGCCGCAGTCAAAGGTCAGATACAGCACTTTTTCGGCGGACTTTGTGTCGTAGCAGAAAGCTTTATATCCAAGCTTTTCAAGATTATTCTGAACTCCGATGGCGATTTCGTGCGGTTTACCGTCTTTTGCAACTCCGAAGCTGTGTTCGATTTTTTCTGTTGAAAGTTTTCGTGAATTGTCGGGGTCGTTGACCTTGAAGCTTGCGGGAGAAAGAATTTTTCTGCCTGTGAGCGGAGAAGTCGGAGCTGATGATGTCGCCGACATGCCGGAGGAAGCCGTTTCGCGCCTGTCCTCAACGGTCACGGGAGCATTTGCCTCGTCCTCCTCAAGAGTGTTTCTCCCCGTGCAGGAGGAGAGCAGAATAATCGGTATAAAGGAAAAAATTAATATTATTTTTTTCAAATTAAACACCTTGCTTTATATTTTTATTTCGTGTATAGTATAACCTGAGCGAGTTGTTTCATCGGGAAAATAAAAAATTTCAAAAATTTTTTAAAACGGATGCAACAAAAATGAAAATAAGAAACACTAATATAGTGTGAGTGGTAAGGAGGGGCGACCTTGAGCGATCATATTAACGAGCTCGTTGCTCTGGCAAAGGGAGGGAGCGCCGAGGCGTTCGGCGAGCTTTACGAGCTTTACTATAAGGATATGTATTGCTACGCCTGCTGCGTTACGGGCAGCGATGTTCTTGCGCAGGATGCCGTTTCGGATGCGGTGCTGTCCGCATTCAAGCAAATAGGTTCTCTGAAGAACCCGAAGGCATTTAAAGGATGGATTTTCACCATTCTCTGTGCGGCGTGCAAAAGGTACTACACGGAAAACGAAAAAAAGAAATCGATGGTTTATCTCGACGATGAAGAAGGCGGGTTTGAAGAACCCGCGTCTTATGACAGTCTGGAGCTCTCGGTTGAGCTTCGGCAAGCGCTGGACAGTCTTTCCCACGAGGAGAGGGAAATTGTTCTGCTCAGCGTTCTTCACGGCTATAAAAGCCACGAGATAGCCGAAATGCTTGAAACCTCGCCGTCAACGGTTCGTTCAAAGCTGAAAAGGTCACTTGCAAAGCTTCAGAATCAGCTCGGCGGCAATACATAAACAGGAAAGGAGGGCGGAAAGATGAAAAACAGCGAAAAGCAAACCTTGGAATTACTTAAAAATGAACTTCAAAAAAGCACTCAATCAGCTAAAATACCTCTTAAATTGCAGAAAGAAAGCATTGTTGCAATGCTTAATGAAGAAAAGAAAGAAAAGGATTTTTCCGATAGAACGGGGACTCAGAATAAATCAATTTCGGTTATTCGCAGAATGACGGTTGCGGCGGCAATGCTTACGCTTGTTGTCAGCTGCACATTGTTTATGCGCGCAAACAGCGTCAGAGTAATAAAAGTCGACACCTTCAACGAGGGAAATTCAAGCGTTTCTCCCGTAAAGAGTGTTAACAGCTATGAAGAAATAGAGAACGCCGTCAAAAGCATTCTCAACAAAGAAACAACTTCACCGGCAGTAAGTCAAAATCCGGAAAACGAAAATACAACCCAGAATCGCACTCAGCCCGGGGTTATCGACCGGCTGCGTGAGGGGTATAACAAATATATCGGCGATTCAAGCCAGAACACAACCGAGGTTTATGTTAACGCTCAGAATCCTGCTCCCGAGGCTTATGTGGCTTCGCCCAATGCGGTTGCGGCGATTGACAACCGCCATGCGGATATCGTCAAGACCGACGGAAACTATATGTATATCGTAACCGCAGGCAGAAACGCCGAAACGGGCAAAACGGTTGAGCAGGTCAAAATAATAAAGGCTGTTCCCGCAGACGAGATGAAAACGGTATCAACCATTGACCTTTCCGACAGGG
>CAYXVM010000011.1:0-19771 GCA_964468465.1 uncultured Clostridium sp. | reverse complement strand
ATATTATATTGTTCAAAAAACCTATGGATTTTATTATTAATTCATGTTATAATAAGCATCAGATTTTATTTTACGGAAGGATGACATACTGATGAAATATGCGGTTGTTCTTTATGACGGAATGGCGGATTATCCCGTCCCCGCTCTCGGCGGCAAAACTCCCATGGAGCTTGCAAAAAAGCCGATTTTTGATTCTCTCGCCAAAAAAGGCAGAGTCGGCATTGTTAAAACGGTTGCCGACGGTCTGAAACCCGGCAGCGATGTTGCAAACCTCAGCGTTCTCGGCTATGACCCCAAGGTCTGCTACACAGGCCGCTCTCCGCTTGAAGCGGTCAGTATCGGCGTTAAAATGGCAGACGATGATGTTGCTCTGCGCTGTAATGTCGTTACACTCAGCGATGAGGAAAACTACGGCGACAAAACCATGCTCGATTATTCCGCAGGCGATATTTCAAGCGCCGAAGCGGCTGAAATAATCAAAACCGTTCAGGAGCATTTCGGCAGCGATGAATTCACTTTTTACAGCGGCGTGAGCTACCGCCATTGCCTTATCTGGCACGGCGGCACAACCGAGCTTGGTAAAATGACTCCGCCCCATGACATTTCGGGCAGAGTAATCGGCGAGTATCTTTCAACCGCTCCGAACGCCGAAAAGCTTATCAAGATGATGAAAGAAAGCTATGAGCTTCTGAAGGATCATCCCGTCAACAAAAAGAGAATTGCCGAGGGCAAGGCTCCCGCAAACTCGATCTGGCTTTGGGGCGAGGGCAGAAAGCCGTCGCTTGCCTCGTTTGAAAAGACCTACGGCGTTAAGGGCAGCATTGTTTCCGCCGTTGACCTGCTGAAAGGCATCGGAATCTGTGCAGGCATGGGCACTCCCGAGGTTGAGGGCGCAACCGGCTACATTGACACGAATTTTGAGGGCAAGGCGAACGCCGCCGTTGAGGAATGGAAAAGCGGCAAAGACCTTGTTTATATTCACATTGAAGCTCCTGACGAATGCGGCCACCGCAACGAGCCGGAAAACAAAGTCAGGGCAATCGAGCTGATTGACGAAAAGGTTCTGCCGATTATTCTTGACTACCTCAACGGTTGCGGCGAGGATTATAAAATAATGATTCTGCCCGACCATCCGACTCCCATCGTCACTCAGACTCATGCGGGCGACCCCGTTCCGTTTATGATTTACCATAAGAATGCCGAAACTGACAGCGGCGTTGATTCAATAAATGAAAATTCAGCGAAAGCCACAGGCGATTATGTTGCCGTCGGTCACACGCTGATGAAAGAATTTCTGGAGGGCTGAAAAATGGGCTATAAAATCAACACAAAATGCATTCTCAGCGGCTATTCGCCGAAAAACGGCGAGCCGAGACAGCTCCCCGTCTATCAGAGCACGACTTATAAATACGATTCGAGCGTTGAGATGGGAAAGCTTTTTGACCTTGAATCCGAGGGCTATTTCTACACAAGGCTTCAGAATCCGACAAACGACGCTGTTGCCGCAAAAATCGCCGACCTTGAAGGCGGCGTCGGAGCAATTCTGACTTCATCGGGTCAGGCGGCTTCGTTCTATTCGGTTTTCAACATTGCCGGAGCGGGCGACCATATAGTCAGCTCTGCCGCAATTTACGGCGGAACATACAATCTTTTCAATGTCACCATGAGAAAACTCGGCATTGACTTCACCTTTGTCAGCCCTCACGCAAGCGAGGAGGAGCTGAACGCCGCATTCAAACCCAACACCAAGGCGGTTTTTGCCGAAACTCTCTCCAACCCCGCTCTTGAAGTGCTCGACATTGAAAAGTTCGCATCGGTGGCTCATTCCCACGGCGTTCCGCTCATTGTTGACAACACTTTCCCCACCCCCGTCAACTGCCGTCCGTTTGAGTTCGGTGCAGATATTGTCACCCACTCAACGACAAAATATATGGACGGCCACGCCACAAGCGTTGGCGGCTGTATCGTTGACAGCGGCAACTTCGACTGGACTCAGAACGACAAGTTCCCCGGGCTGACAACTCCCGACGATTCATATCACGGCATAACCTATACAGAGCGTTTCGGTAAGCTTGCTTACATAACCAAAACAACGGTTCAGCTCATGCGTGACCTCGGCTCGATTCCGTCTCCGTTCAACGCATTCCTGCTCAATCTCGGGCTTGAAACCCTGCCTCTGAGAGTTGAAAGACATTGCCAAAACGCCCTGAAGGCTGCGGAATTCATCCGTGACAGCGGCTGTGCGATTGAGGTTAACTACCCCGGCATGGAGGGTAGCCGAGGCTATGAAACCGCCAAAAAATATATGCCCAACGGCACGAGCGGCGTTATTTCATTCAGAATCAAGGGCGGCAGAGACGCCGCAACAAAATTCATGGACAGCCTTAAAATCGCCGAAATTGCAACTCATGTTGCAGACGCAAGAACCTGCTGCCTGCACCCTGCGAGCACAACTCACCGTCAGCTCACGGCTCAGGAGCTTATCGACTGCGGAATATCGGACGATCTTATCCGTCTTTCCGTCGGCATTGAACATATTGACGATCTTCTTGAAGACATCGGCAATGCGCTTGAAGCTTCTCAAAAATAAAATACCAGATAAAGTGACAATGCGGGCAGCCCTTTTCGGGTTGCCCGCATTGTTGCAATGAAAATATCTGAGAAAGTGGAAAATCAAACATTACGGAACGGCGGGCGTCTTGCAACGCCCGCCGTCATTTATACCAATTATTTGTTTATCATTCCGAGAAGTCCTTTAAGTGCCTCGCCAAGCTTGTTCCAGATATCGCTGCCGATTACCTTGCTGATAAGGCTGGGAAGATCGTTGAGAAGGAAATTGATAGCATTTTCAAGACCCTCTTTGATCTTGTTCAAAGTGTCGTTAACGGGGCCGATCTTAACCTGATAAGTCTTTTCAACTGTACTGACAGTCACCCACTTGTTGCCGCTGATGTATTTTTCAAGTCTGTAAGTAACCTTGACATCAATGGTCTTTCCGGCGTTTTCCTTGCCGGGGGTGAAGGTTCCCTTGAGTCCCTTAACGCCTGAACCTGAAAAGTCTGCATTAACTTTGTTACCTGCCGTGAATGACTGGGGAACAAGTCTTGTGTCGCCGAATTCTGCGTTTGTGCCTGCACCGTAAGTATCTCCGTTAACGGTGAAAGTCTGGCTTTCGTTAGCATAAACCTTGCCTGTGGGGGCAACGAATGTGCATCTGTTGACATCGGCAACATAACTTTCTCTTGTGTTGGTCTTAACATTGAGAGCTTCGCTGACTTCGCCGGCCTCCTGATTTGCTTTAAGAGTATATCTTGCGATGATGCTGTAGGAAGTTGCGGGAGTGAGCTTTGTGAAGCTGCCGCTTGCGTCCCATGTTGCACCGTTGTTGATTGAAAATTCAACGCCTTCAACAGTCTGAACAATAATTTCCGTTTTGGTCTTGTTGACAAGTTCGGGCTTAGCGGGCTTACCTGCGGGAGGAACCGCCTTTGTAGTTACGGTTGTTGTAACCGCATCACTTGCATAGGAAACATTGGAAACAGCCTTTGTTCTGACAGCTACCGTATAAGCTGTTTCGGGAGCAAGGCCTTTGAATTCAACGTTATCGCTCCAGTCAGCAAGCACGTCACCGGCCTCATTTGTAAGCTTATATTCGCAGCCATCAACCTTGTTAACGGTTATGGAAGTCGACTTGATAACGGTGGGAACGGGAGCTGCGGGAGTTTTGCCCTTTTTGAGGATAGAAACAGTTGCTGTCACAAAAATTGTAGGATCATCTTTGCTTACAGCTTTAATGGTGTATTTCGTGCCGTAATCAAGACCTGTGATAACCCACATAATGTTTTCGCCGGATGTCTGACTGATATAGACATTTTCACCTTTCGGCGTAATTACCAACTGTACGTTTTGTTCGATATCATACTGTACATTGTCTTTCGTGAAAGTTTTCGGAACAAGTATTCTGTTACTCTCTCCGTCCTGATATGGTGCGAACTCGTTGCCCTCTGTCGTTGCGCTTGCGGAAATTGCAAGTCCCGAGCAGAGCATGAGCAATGCAAGGAGCAATGACAGAGCTTTTTGGGTTGCTGATTTGGTTTTTGTCATTTTATTTTCCTCCGTTTTATGTTTTCTTCCGTTTTTTTCGGAAGTATATTTGGATTATAACACACTATTCTTGAAAATGGAATAGTTATTTTTTAACATTTTATTAAATTTACGGCAAAATACGGCTTTAAATTTCTTAATTTTATATTAAAATAATTTTCATTGACATTTTCGCTCTTTTTTATTAGAATTTCCTTGATAAACTCAAAAGGAGAAAAAGAAATGAACAGAGCCGATTATGCAAAAGAACTTTTCGAGAGCGGCTGTAACTGCTCCCAAGCCGTATTCTGCGCCTTTCACGACCGCACAAGCCTCTCAAAAGATGAGGCGCTCCGCCTTTCCGCAGGCTTCGGCGGCGGTTTCGGCAGAATGAGAGAGGTCTGCGGCGCATTCAGCGGGCTGACCATGGTGCTTTCAAATGAATTTGCCTGCTCCGACCCCTCGGATCACGAAAAGAAGAAAGAGATGTATGCCCTCATTCAGAAAGCCGCCGAGGAATTCAAAAAAGAGAACGGTTCAATAATTTGCAGAGAGCTTCTGGGGCTTTCGGAAAAATCCTCAACTCCCGAGCCCGAAAAAAGAACGGGAGAATACTATAAAAAACGCCCCTGTGCCGAAATTGTTCGCTGTGCCGCCAAAATTGCCGAAAAATTAATTGAAAACGCAGAATAATTTTTATTTTTCGCTTGTATCATTTATTAATATATGATAATATTATATTACATTATAATTTACCGCTTTTAGGAGTGATTTTTGAAATGAAATTGCCCGTTGCCGTTCAGCTCTATTCCGTCAGAGACGAAATGGAGAAGGATTTTTACGGCACAATTGAAAAAATGAAAGAACTCGGTTATGACGGCGTTGAATTTGCAGGTCTTTTCGGCCAAAAGCCCGCCGAAATCAAAGCTTTCTGCGAAAAGACGGAAATTGTTCCCATTTCTGCTCATGTTCCTTATTATGACATGCTCGCCGACCCCGAGGGAGTTCTCTCCGACTATGCTGAAATCGGCTGCAAATATGTTGCCGTGCCTTATCTGACCGAGGAATGCAGACCCGGAACCGACGGCTTTGAAGCAACCGTTGAGGGAATCCGCAAAATCGGCGAAGCCGCAAAGAAGCTCGGCATTCAGCTTCTCTATCACAACCACGATTTCGAGTTTGTGAAGCTCGGCGACGAATATGCTCTCGACGTGCTTTATTCAACCGTTCCCGCCGATCTGCTCAAAACCGAGATTGACACCTGCTGGGTCAACGTCGGCGGAGAGAATCCTGCGGAATACATTGAAAAATATACGGGCAGATCGCCCGTCGTTCATCTCAAGGATTTCAGAATGAGCGGCAAGACCGGCGGCAAGCTTTATAACCTTATCGGCATTGACGACGGCGGCGAGGAGGAAGCCGAAGAAGCCTTCTCATTCATGCCCGTCGGCTACGGCGCTCAGGATATGCCCGAAATTCTTTCGGCATGTGAAAAAGCGGGCGCCGAGTGGGTTGTTGTTGAGATTGACTCTCCTCCCAAGGGCGAAACTCCCCTTAACTCAGTCAAGCTCAGCCGTGAATATCTTAAAACATTGAATTGGTAAAAATAAAAAAGCGAGGTATTGCTATGTCAGAAAACATTCTTGATAAATTCAAAGACGCTCCGTCAGACGAAAAAGTCAGAGATTACAGCAAAAAGCTCAAGGTCGGCATTATTGGAACAGGTTGGATTGCCGAGGCTCATGTCAAGGCTTATCAGAAATGCCCCGATGTTGAGATTGTTGCCGCCGCAGACCTTGTTCCCGGCAAAGCCGAGGCCTTCTGCGAAAGATACGGCGTTGACAATGTTAAATTCTATCCGAGCCACAAAGAGCTTATTGATGCGGGTGAATGCGACGCAGTCAGCGTTTGTACTTATAACGCAACCCATGCGGAATGCGCCATTTACGCTCTTGAGCACGGAGTCAGCGTTCTGCTTGAAAAGCCCATGTGCGTTACTCTTGACGAAGCCGTTGCAATCTGCAAGGCTGAAAAGGCAAGCGACGCCGTTCTTTCAATCGGTTTCCAGCCCCGTTTTGACGAGAACATGAAAATGCTCAAAAGAGTTGTTCAGTCGGGCGAGCTTGGCAAGATTTATTATATCCAGACGGGCGGCGGCCGCCGCAGAGGAATCCCCACCCCGTTCGGCACTTCATTTATCGAGAAAGAAACCGCAGGCATCGGCGCACTCGGCGATATCGGCTGTTATTCTCTTGATATGGTGCTCAACTCAATCGGCTATCCCAAGCCCCTGACCGTTTCGGGCTACAAATCCGATTTCTTCGGCAAGAGCCCCGAATATGAGCATCACGATGTTTTCGGCGTTGACGATTTCGCCGCAGGCTTTATCCGTCTTGAGGGCGGAATTATCCTCGATTTCAGAATCGCATGGGCAATGAACCTTGACACCCCGGGCGACACCATCATCATGGGCACAAAAGGTTCGGTCAGAGTTCCCTCAACCGAATGCTGGAACGGAAGTATCGGCGGACCTCTCGTTATTTATCACGAGATTGCAGGCGAGCAGATTGAAACCGTTATTCCCGAAAAGAAGAATTCGGCAGATTGCTTTGATATCAAGATTCGTTCCTTTGTTGACGCAGTCAAAGAGGGCGGAGAAGCTCCCGTTCCCTGCAGCCAGATTCTTTATAATCAGGCTATCATTGACGGCATTTCCCGTTCGGCAGAGCTCGGCAGAGAAATAGAAATCGAGATTCCCGAGATATAATATAATATATACATTTAATTATACGGGCTGTGATGCTTGAAAGCGTCGCAGTCCGTTTTTCTGATTTGACAGTATTTTCCGCCTATTGATTTTTGAACTTTGAGATGATATAATATTATTGTATATTGGCGAAATATTGCACATTGAAGGGGGACAAACTTATGTGCAACACCTTTATCAAAATTATCAGCGTTATTATTCTGATAACTGCATTTATTGTTAATGCGCTTGGGCATTTTGTCGGCATCGGGGATATTATCCCTACCGGATGTCTGACCACAACCGAGGTGACAACGGAGGTTGAATCAACAACGGCAGAGCCGACAACGGGCATAAGGCCGACCGAACCCACATCGGCAACCGAGCCGACTTCGCCCGAAACCACCTCAACAACCGTTGCTTCGACCACAACCACCGCACCTTCAACAACAACTACAATCACTACAACAACCACTACCGCACCCACAACAATAACTACCACCGCTCCGACGACCACGACAACGAGAGCAACAACAAAGCCGACCACAACCGAGGAAGGGCCTTTTGTTGATTCGGCAGAATCCGTATCGTTTTCGATTTTTGGCGGCAACAGAGACGACATATTCAAAGGCGTTGCTCAGACCTCCGACGGCGGCTTCGTTGCCTGCGGAATTTCAAGCTCCACAACAGGAAATCTTGACGGAAAATATTCCGGAGATTGGCAGGCGCCTTATTCATTCGTTGCAAAATTCGATAAAGACGGCAACATAAAATGGCTGAAGGGCATCGGCAGTTCAACCGGCGGAATCGTTCTTGAAGACATTGCTGTTCTCAGCAGCGGCAGTATTGTTGCGGTCGGCTACTCCAAGGCAACCGAATATGCACCGAACACCGTTTCAAGCGGCACTACCAACGCCATCGCCCTGAAAATCTCCTCATACACAGGCAAGGTCACTCTCCAGAAAGGCTTCGGAGGCTCTCAGGCGGATATGTTCTATTGCGTTGACGCAACCGAAAACGGCTTCGTTGTTGGCGGAAAGGCTCATTCAAATGACGGAAGCTTTGAGGGCTTGCCCGGCAGCAGCGCAATAATCATGAATTTCGATTCTGATTTTAATATCCTTTGGAAGAAATATCTTCACGGTGAAAAGGGCGCATCCATCAATGATATCAGCGTAGACACGAGCGAAAATATTTTTGCCGCATGCCTCACCTCGTCAACCACAGGCGAATTTGCCGCTTTTGAAGAGCTCATGGGCAAAAACACCGACTCGGTCATTCTTAAATATGACGCTGACGGCAATTATCAATGGGGTCATGTTCTTGCAACCAGCGGAATTGATGAATTCGCTTCGCTTGCGGCGGATAACAAGGGCGGTTGTCTTGTCGGCGGTCAATACGAATTAATGACCTCCACTTCGCCCGACGGCACTCTTGAAGGAATTCATAACTGCGGCGGAATTGACGCAGTTCTCGTTCGCCTCAACAGCGAGGGCGAACGCCGCTGGGTCAAGGTTATCTCGGGCATCGATGATGACTTTATAACGGGCATTGCCGCAACAACGGGCGGCTTTGCCGTTACGGGCTACACAGCTTCCGCAAACCGTGATTTCAGTTCAATCGGCAACAAAGGCGATTATGACGGCTTCACCTGCTTTGTCAGCAATTCGAGCACAACTGTTCAGATGTTCTCCCAGGCAGGCTCGGGCGAGGACAGCGCAACGGCGGTTGCCTGCTCCGACAGCGGCAGAGTTATGGTTGTCGGCAAATCGACATCAACCGACAGCGTTTTCACAAAAGATGAAAGCATTTACGGCGCTTACACGGGCTATGTTTCCGTCTACAGCGTATCTGCTTCATAAAATAATGCAAAAATAAAACCCGTATCGGAGCGGCTTCATTGCAAGCGCTTTGATACGGGTTTTTTGTTTAAATATGTTGTTTATCCCAGGTCGGGCTGATCGTCAAGCAGAACCGACGGCTTGCCGCAGCCTTCAAGCTCCAAAATCACGATTTCATTTTTGCCTTTTTTGAGGAACGGGGCGGGCAGATAAGCCGAGCGCTGAGGTCCTTTCTCCCAATAGCGGGAAAGCACACGGTTATTGACAATTATTATGCCCTTTTTGAAGTCGGGGAGCTTAACGAAGGTATCGCAGCATTCGTCAAGCTCGATTTCCGCTTTGAGGAAAAGCGGCGTTCCGTCAAATTCGGCTGCGCCGTCGACAAATCTGACTTTTGAAATATCGTCAAGCGGCAAAGGATAATTCTGCCAATGATAAACAAAATTATTTCCGAAGCCGATGCCCTGAGTTATTCCCTTGGGGTCTTTGAGATTTGCGCCGTAGTTGACCCTGCCCATGTTTTCAACCAAAACGGCAAGCTCGTTGCCCTGAGGGTCAATTTCGATTTCGCATTGGTTCTTTTCATCGTTGCGGTACTGAATGCCGACAAATTTTCCGTCACGGTAGATATATCCCCTGTCGTGAACCTCCTGAAGCCTTACCTCCTGCTTCTCTCTCGGACCTCTGACAACGGTTTTGTAAAGCACGAAGCCGTAGCCGCAGCCGAGCTTTTCCATCGTCATGGGAACAACGGATTCAACGGGCTTTGAAAGAACATCAAGGTTATCAAACAGCCTTGCCGACTGAGTGAAGGCTATCTCGCCGTATCTCTTTTTCTTTATCGGCTCAGGCATTTCAATCTCGGGAATCGGGGCGTATTTTGAAACAACCTCTTTGAATTTATAGTATTTTTCGGTCGGCTCGCCGTTTTCGTTCAGCGGTGCGTCATCGTCATAGCTTGAAACTGTCGGCTCATAGCTGCCGTAGCAGTTTGCGCCGTTCATATAGCCGAAGTTCGTTCCGCCGTGGAACATATAAGCGGAAACGCTTCCGCCGAGCGAAAGAATTTCGTCAAGGCTTGCCGCCGCATCCTGCGGGTCACGGCTGTGATGATCCTCGCCCCAATGGTCAAACCAGCCGTTCCAATATTCGGCGCACATCAGAGGGCCTTCGGGCTGATATTTTCTGAGAAAATCAAACTGCTCTTTTGCTCTTGAACCGAAGTTGGCTGTTTTGTGGATTTCGGGCAGAGTGCCGCCCGTGAGCATCTGAGCGCAGGCTCCGTCTGAGGTGAAAAGCGGAACGGTGATTCCCCTTCTCCTCAATCCGTCGGCAAGGTAGCGTATATATTCGCTGTCATCGCCGTAGCTGCCGTATTCATTCTCAACCTGAACAAGGATAACATTGCCTCCGTTCGTGAACTGATGCTTTGCAAGGCGGGGAATAAGGCTGTCAAAGAAACGGTCAACCGCCGCAATATAATCCTTATCCATACAGCGAAGATTAATTGAGTCATTTTTCAGAAGCCACCAGGGCAGACCGCCGAAATCCCATTCGGAGCAGATATACGGGCCGGGACGGACGATGGCATAAAGCCCGAGCTCCTGAGCGATTTCAAGAAATTTCTCAAAATCGAGCATTCCCGAATAATCAAACTCGCCCTCGTTCATCTCGTGAAGATTCCATGAGATGTAGGTTTCAACCGTGTTGAAGCCGCAGGCTCTGAGCTTTGTGAGCCTGTCACGCCAATATTCGGCGGGAACACGGAAATAATGAATCGCTCCCGAAATGATTCTGAAAGGCTCTCCGTTAAGTCGGAAGCCATCTTTTTCGATAGTGAAATTATTCATTGTGCTGTTCCTTTTCTTCTTTATTTTGTCAGTCGGGCAGTTCCTCACGCTCATAGGGGAAGTCGCTGAACACCTCGAACTTTTTCGCCCTCATCCAAAGCGACGGATTTATTTTAATCGTGAAGCCGCAGCCGCTCGGAGTGAGCCATTCGTGCATGGGCAGCTCGGGAATACCGTAGGCAGCAAGAATCGCCATGATAACTCCGCCGTGGGTAACGATTGCGGCAGAGGTCGTGCCTGTTTTCATCAGACCCTCGGCAACCTTTTCAAAGGTTTCTCTGATTCTCTTTTCAAAAGCTTCGTTGCTCTCGCCGAACGGAGGCTCAACGCCCTTTTCGCCCGCAAGCCAGCGGGGAAAAACAGGGCTTTTTTTCAGCTCCTCGGCGGTTTTGTTCTCAAATTCGCCGAAATTATATTCAATAAACCCGTCAATGACTATCGGCATATTGTCGGGATAAAGAATCTTTGCCGTTTCGGTGCAGCGTTTCAGCGGGCTTGTGAAAACTGCGTCAACGGGCGGGAATATCAGCTCGTCCTTCATCTGACCAAGCTGCGCTTTTCCCTCCTCGCTGAGTTCGACATCGGTGTGGCCGATATAACGCCCCTCAAGGTTTTCATCGGTCAGACCGTTCCTGATTAAATGAACAGTATAGGATTTCATTCTTCCTCCAGATTTTTTGAATTCATTGTCAAAAATTCGTCTCAATTTTTGTTAAAAAAATCAATATACAAATTGTATAACATTCTATATAATATCATCTGTTGAATATACAGAGGGGAGATTTAAAATAATGGAAAAAACTTTTCCGATAATCCTCAGCGAACTTCGAAAAGAAAGAGGCATGAGCCAGAAGGAAGCCGCCGCCGCTCTCGGCATATCTCAGGCGCTGCTTTCTCACTATGAAAAGGGCATCAGAGAATGCGGTCAGAGCTTTCTTATCAAGGTTGCCGATTTTTACGGAGTATCAACCGATTATCTGCTCGGGCGCTCAACAAAACGCCGTGAATTGCAGGAAATCGCATCGGATATCTTCCGAGGCGACGATTTTACCGAATCAATCGGCAAAAAGATGGTTGAGGCGGCGTCAATCATCAAAACCGCCATGTCCGACGGGAACAAGCTTGACGGAGTTCAGCTTGACATTCTTCTTGCCATTATGCTTTATAAAATTCTTATCGTTCAGGCAAATGCAGGCAATCTTCCGAAAAACTGGGCGGGAAGAGCCTGCGTTAACGGAGAAGTCAAATGCAACTACATTTATATGAATCTGATTGAATCCTGCTCCGTGAAAGCGTTAAATCCCAAGAAGAATCCGAGCCCCGTGCCCGACGAGCCGATTCCGGAACCGATTGAAGTGCTGGTTAAAACGGTTGAAGAATTTATTGCGAAAAACACACTTGAGCTTGTTCCGCCCGTTCCGCAGGAATACCTTATATAATACAAAAATTGAAAAACAATTCCGTTATTCCGATAAAAAACAGATTTCAGGTCAGTAATTTTCCGTCATTGACCCGAAAATCTGTTTTTTTTATTCTCTGTTTGCTTTCGCTTAATGCGTCAGCCCTATGGGGTTACATCAAAGACTCATAGAGCTTTATGTATTCTTTTGCCGAGCTGCCCCAGCTATTGTCGCATTTAAGCGCTCTTGTAACCAAGGTCTGCCAATGGTCACGGTCATAATATGCCGCAAGCGCTCTTCTGATTGCGTCAAGCATGTCGTAAGCGTCATAGCTCTTGAAGGTGAAGCCGTTGCCCGCTCCGTCTCCGCTGTCGGTAATCGTATCTTTCAGGCCGCCCGTTTCTCTGACAATGGGCACTGAACCGTAGCGCAGAGCAACCATCTGAGAAAGTCCGCACGGCTCGCTCTTTGAGGGCATGAGAAACATATCGCTGCCCGCATAAATCTTTCTTGCAAGGTCGGGAATGAAGCCGAGGCGCAGACCCACCTTGTCGGGGAACGCCTTTGCAAGCTCTCTGAAAAATTCTTCATATTCCCAATCGCCCGAACCGAGCACGACAAGCTGCATGTCGGAATTTGAGAGCTGTTCCCACATAACTCTCTTGACAAGGTCAAGACCCTTGTGGGCAACAAGCCTTGAAACGATTCCCATAAGCGGAACATCGTCTCTGACAGGCAGATTGAACATCTCCTGAAGCTTTGCCTTGTTCTCTTTTTTGCCTTCGGGATTCTTTGCCGAATAGTTGCAGAATATGTCCTTATCCTTTTCGGGGTTATAGCTTGCGGTGTCGATTCCGTTGAGAATGCCGCTTAGCTTATAGCTTCTCGCCCTGAGAATCGGGTCAAGGCCGTGGCTGAACCACGGGTCGAGAATTTCGCCCGCATAGGTTTTGCTGACGGTTGTAACCTTATCCGCACACTCAATGCCGCCCTTCATCAGATTGAGGCAGTCGCCGAATCTGAGAAGCTGCTCATGCTCCTCGCCGAAGCCGAAAACGTCGCCGAGAATTTCGCTGCCGTATTTGCCCTGATACTGAATGTTATGAATGGTGAAAACGGTTTTGATGCCCGTGTAGCCCTCTCTGTTTGCATAGAAGGTTGAATAATAAACGGGAACAAGCGCCGTCTGCCAATCGTTGCAGTGAATAATATCGGGCTTGAAGTCAATATAAGGCAGAATTTCAAGAACTGCTCTTGAGAAGAACGCAAACCTTTCGCCGTCGTCATAATGACCGTAAAGGTTATTTCTTTTAAAATAATATTCATTATCTATAAGATAATAAATAACGCCGCCGACATTCGCCTCAAAAATTCCGCAATACTGCCTGCGCCATGAAACGGGAACCATGATGCAGGTTATAAATTTCATTTTTGAACGCAGCTCGGCGCTGACCGTGCCGTAAAGAGGCATAACGACTCTGCACGCAACCTTTCTTCTTCTGAGCGCCTGAGGCAGAGAGCCTGCAACATCCGCAAGTCCGCCGCTTGCCGCAAACGGGAGCGCTTCGCTCGCCGCATAAAGAACTTTCATCTGTATCATCCTTTCTGTCAGCCGAAAATAACGGTTGTATAATATTTGCCTTCGTATTTTACTACTCCGACGCCGATTTTTGTTGTTTCTTCGCTCATTATCCTGTCTTTGTTAGCCGCCGCAACGGTCTGATAGACCGGGTTGCCGCCGTAAGGCGTTGTCAGCGTATATGCGCCCTGCACCGACGGCTCGCCGAACACATCGGGATTCGCCATTGCCGCGCTGTTGCCTCTTGCGGCGGATTTAAGATCGGTTGAATGCTCAAGCGGTTCAAGACCCGCCTTTTTCCTGTCTGCATTTATCTGGTCAACAATGTTCTGAGCGAGGGTGTCGTCTCTGGTCAGATCCGTCTGAATATCAATGTTGAATTTTCCGGTTGTGCCCTCCTCGGTGGTCGCCCAGATGTTTTTCTCCGTTGTCGGCGGAGCGTCAAGGGTGACAACCTCCGTCAGGGGATTGCCGTTTTCGTCCTTCTGAGGCTTGCCGAAACGGTTTGTCACAACAACGCTTGAGGTTCTCGGAACAAATTCCGTTGTCGACTCGGTGGTGGTCGTGCTGTCCTCTCTGACTGTGTAGGAAACAACCTCGGTCACCGGATTGCCGTTATCGTCAAACAGAGGAATTCCGTTTGCATCGGTCATATGAACAAAGCTCGTCTGCTCGATATATTTGACCGTTTCCTCGGGATCCGTAACTTTCAAGGTTGTCGGATAAATATGATGCGACGAAACCTTGGGGCGGGCATACTGATGAACCATCGTCATATAAACGATGCTTCCGTCCTCCTGCGTCTGGCTGACAACCTCAACCGAAGTTTCGATTACCGTTTCAACCTCTTTTGTTGTTTCGGGAGCGGAGCTGAAAACGCCCGTCTTAACCAGAACTGCAATAACTGCAAGCACAAGTGCTAAGGCAACGACTGCGCCCGTCAGAATATTTTTCTTTGACATGGGATATCACACTTTCTCAGATAACGATTCCTTTTCCTATATAAACAGGATAGTTGGAAGCGCCGCAAAGCTTTTTGCCGGGTTTAACAACCGCCTGCTTGTCGATAATCACACATTCAAGGGATGAATTTTCGCCGACAAAAGTATCCTGCATAATAATGGAATCTTTGATTTTTGCGCCTTTTTCAACCGTTACCCCTCTGAAAAGAATTGAATTTTCAACCTCGCCGTAAATACGGCAACCGTCAGCAACAAGCGAATTTGAAACCTTTGCGCCGATGCCGTAAATTGCGGGAACCTGGTCTCTGACCTTTGTATAAACGGGGCTGTCGGAGGTGAAAAGCTGTTTTCTGTTTTCAAGCTTCAGCAGCTCAAGGCTGATATCATAATAATTCTGAAGCGAACCGATAACTCTGACAAATCCCTTTTCCTCATATCCGAAAACTCTCAGGTGCTTGACATTGTTGGCAAACAGGGTTTCAAGCTCAACAATGTTTGCTCCGTGAGCCTCGTGAAGCAGTCTTTCAAGCAGAGTTCTTCTGATGAGCATTATTTTGAGCGAATAGTTGACGCTGCTGCTGTAGCAGTCAACCGTGCTTGTGCCCGTAACCCTGCCACTCTCGTCAATGATAAGCTCCGTTGCGTTTTTGATTGCCGGGGGGATTCCCTTTGCATAAGCAACGGTTATATCGGCATTATTTGCCTCGCTCGCTTTGATGAGAGCCTCATAATCCATGTTGCAGATGACATTGCAATCCGTCAGCAGAACATAGTCCTTTTGGGAATGGCTTATGTAGCTTATGCAGCCGTAAAGAGCGTCCGCTCTGCCCTTGGCAATGCCCGTGTCGGGATTGTTGAAAGGCGGCAGAAGCGTCATGCCCTCTCTTTTTCTTGAAAGATCCCACGGCTTGCCCGTTCCGATATGATCCATAAGCGAGCGGTAATTGCTCTTGGTGATAACGCCGACCTTGGTGATGCCTGCGTTAACCATGTTTGAAAGAGGAAAATCTATCAGACGGTAGCGTGCCGCAAACGGAATTGAGCCCATCGTTCTCAATGCGGTAAGCTCGGGCAAAGCCTCGTCATAGGCGTTTGAAAATATAATTCCGAGAACATTTTTTGCTGCCATTATTCCGCACCTCCTACATCGCTGTCAACCATTGTGTCGGGCGCAACCCTTGCACCCTTGCCGATATGAACCGAGCTGCCGACAACGGCAACGCCCCAGCCCTCGGCGTTCTTCATGTTTTCGGGGCTTTCGCCGACAACCGCTCCCTCGTCGATAACCGCATTTTCCGCAACTATCGAATACTGAACGACTGCGCCTTTTTTGATTACCGTGCCGGGCATAACTATTGAATACTTGACCTCTGCGCCCTCCTCAACGGTAACATTTGAGAACAGAACGGAAAAATCGATGCTTCCGTCAATCTCACAGCCCTCTGTTATCATTGAATTCTCAACCTGAGCATCCTTGCCGATATAGTGCGGCGGAGCGGCGGGAGAGCGTGAATAAACTCTCCAGCTGTCGTCATTCAAATCAAGGTCAACCTTGGGATTGAGCAGGTCAAGGTTTGCGTCCCAAAGGCTGTTGATTGTTCCGACATCCTTCCAATAGCCGTCAAACTGATAAGCAAACATTCTCTCGCCGTTTTCGTGCATGGCGGGAATCAGGTCATGGCCGAAATCGTTGCCCGAATTCTCATTTGCTTCGTCCTCAATGAGATATTTCCTGAGCTTCTTCCAATTGAAAACATAAACGCCCATTGAAGCCTTGTTGCTTCTCGGATTCTTGGGCTTTTCTTCAAATTCCTTGATTGAGCCGTCATCATTGACGATCATAAGGCCGAAGCGGCTCGCCTCCTCCCACGGAACTTCGAGCATTGCAATCGTGCAGTCTGCGTTATGTTCCTTATGGAAATCAATCATCTTGGAATAATCCATTTTATAGATATGGTCGCCCGAGAGAATGAGAACATATTCGGGGTCGTATCTTTCGATGAAATTGATGTTCTGATAAATTGCGTTCGCCGTTCCTTTATACCACTCGGTTCCCTTTATCTGCTGATAGGGGGAAAGAATATGTACTCCGCCGTTGGCTCTGTCAAGATCCCACGGCTGACCGTTGCCGATATAGTCGTTAAGCTCCAGCGGCTGATACTGAGTCAAAACTCCGACGGTATAAATGCCCGAGTTAACGCAGTTGGAAAGAGGAAAATCGATAATGCGGTATTTGCCGCCGTAGGGCACGGCAGGCTTTGCGATTTTTTTCGTCAGAATGCCGAGGCGGCTGCCCTGACCGCCGGCAAGAAGCATAGCTATGCATTCAGGTTTTACTGCCATGAAAAGTCCTCCTTATATATTAACGGTTTCTTTTTTCTTGCGGGATGTGTTCTTTATGAACATACAGCTGAGACCTTCAAGGTCAATCTCAATGCTGTAGTCAAATCCGTGCATCGGTTTTTTCTTTGCCCTGACCGAACCGACGGTACTTTCTCCCCTGCCGCCGAATTCGGGGCTTGCGGAGCTGAAAACAACTCTGTAGGTTCCGGGGTCGGGAACTCCGATTCTGTATTTCTGCCTTGTCACCTTTGTGAAGTTGCAAACGGGAATTATCGCATTTCCGCTCTTGTCCCGTCTGATGAAAGCGACAACCGAGTTTGCGCTGTCGTCGCTGACTATCCAGTTGAAGCCGTCCCAGCTGTAATCGTCCTCCCAGAGAGCGGGAGTTTTGAGATAAAACGCATTCAGAGCTTTGACATAATCCTTCAGCTGTCTGTGAGAATCATAGCCGAGCAGCATCCAATCGAGCTGCTGCTTGAAGTTCCACTCGGAGAACTGACCGAATTCGCTGCCCATGAACAGCAGCTTCTTGCCCGGGTGAGACATCATGTAGCCGAGGAACGAACGCATTCCGGCGAATTTTTCTTCGTAGTCGCCCGGCATTTTGTTTATCAGCGAGCATTTGCCGTGAACCACCTCGTCATGCGAAATCGGCAAAACGAAATTCTCCGAAAACGCATAGAAAAACGAGAATGTCAGGCAGTCGTGATTGTATTTTCTGAAAAGCCCGTCAAGTGAGAAATAACGCAGGCAGTCGTTCATCCAGCCCATGTTCCACTTGAAGTTGAAGCCGAGACCACCCATGTAGGTCGGCTTTGAAACCATCGGCCATGCGGTGCTTTCTTCGGCAATCATCATAACATCGCCGTGCTCCCTGAAAATGCTTTCGTTGAGCTTTTTAAGGAATGCCACGGCTTCAAGGTTTTCGTTGCCGCCATTGATATTCGGAATCCATTGGCCGTCGTCTCTGTCATAGTCGAGATAGAGCATCGAAGCAACTGCGTCAACTCTCAGACCGTCAATGTGGTATTTATCAATCCAGAACATTGCGCTTGAAATCAGGAAGCTCTGAACCTCGGGTCTGCCGAAGTCAAATACTCTTGTTCCCCACTGATAATGCTCGCCCTTTTTGGGGTCGGCATATTCGTAGCAGGCTCCGCCGTCGAATTCATAAAGCCCGAAAGCGTCTTTCGGGAAATGGGCGGGAACCCAATCGAGGATAACGCCGATATCCATTGAATGAGCCTTGTCAACAAAATATGCAAAATCCTCGGGAGTGCCGTAGCGTGATGTCGGGGCGAAATAGCCCGTCACCTGATAGCCCCACGAGCCGTCAAACGGATGTTCCATGACGGGCATCAGCTCAATGTGAGTATAGCCCATCTCCTTTGCATAAGGCACGAGCCTGTCCGCAAGCTCTCTGTAAGGCAGGGGGTTGCCGTCGTCATAGGTCTGCCACGAGCCGGCATGAACCTCATATATATTCACAGGTGAAGAATAAATATCTTTCTTTTTGCGCTTTCTCAGCCATGCTCCGTCGTTCCAATCGAAATCAAGGCTTTCATAATATTTTGAAGCCGTTCCGGGTCTTGTTTCGGCGTGGAAAGCGTAAGGGTCGCTTTTGAAAAGCTGCCTGCCGTCGGCCGAATGAATCAAAAACTTGTAGCTGTCATACTGCTTGACTCCGTCAACGGTGCATTCCCAGACTCCGCCGCTGATTTTTTTCATCGGAGCTTTGCCCGGCTGCCAGCCGTTGAAATCGCCGACAACCTCGGCATTGCGGGCATTCGGAGCCCATACTCTGAAGCAAACGCCGCCTTCGCCGTCGGAATGAGCGCCGAGATACTCATAAGCCTTTGCGTTTGTTCCTTCATGGAAAAAATAAAGAGGAATATTACTGTCTTTCTTTTTCATAAACGCCCGTCCTCCGAAAATTAGTTATTTTTATTATAACAATCATCTTATATTATTTCAAGTATATAAAACAATTTTAATGCCAAATTATCCGATGAAATCTTTGGCATTTTAACGATAATGGTTACAATTATGTCACCTTCATTGACAAAACCGCTCGAATTTGATATTATTACGATGGTTTACTATTTAACGCAAAAGGAGAAATCCAGATGATTAGTTCCGATAATTTATGTATGAGCTGTATGCGTGAGATCGGCGAAAAAAAGCTCTGCCCCTACTGCGGCTACCATGCGGATTCAACTCAGATTCCGCCGTATCTGCCGGTCAGAACCGTTATCGCCAACCGTTACCTTGTCGGCAAAATGCTTGAATACAACGGCGAGGGCGCAACATATATCGGCTGGGATCTTTCCGAAAAAAAAGCTGTTAAAATCAGAGAATTCATCCCCGATTCGTTTACTGCAAGGACAACCTCAAACCTCACCCTTCAGGTTATGAGGGGCAGCGAAAATATATTCAACGAGCTTCGTCAGAGCTTTGAGGAGCTTTGGACAAAGCTTGCACGGCTCAAAGGGCTTTCGGCTCTCGTGAGCGTCACTGATGTTGTTTCCGATTACGGAACATCCTACGCCATCTATGACCATTTTGAGGGAATTTCGCTCCGTGATTTTCTTCTCAGAAGCAAAACGGGCTATATCCCGTGGGAAAAGGCAAGGCAGCTGCTCATGCCGATTCTTTCAACTCTCGGCACTCTGCATTCCTCGGGAATAATCCACAGAGGAATTTCTCCGACAACTCTTATAATCGACCATGAGGGCAAAATAAAAATCACGGGCTTCTGCATCGGTGCGGCAAGAACCGCAAGAAGCGACATTAACAGCCAGATTTTCGACGGCTACGCCGCAATCGAGCAATACGGATTTGACGGCAGTCAGGGCACATGGACTGATGTTTATGCTTTCGCCGCCGTGCTTTACCGCACTCTTATCGGCAGCGACCCGATTTCGGCAAAGGAGCGCATGACCAACGACAGGCTCATGGTTCCCGGCA
>CAYXVM010000010.1:0-20585 GCA_964468465.1 uncultured Clostridium sp. | reverse complement strand
GGCATGATTCATCCCAACATGGCAACAATGCTCGTTTTCGTTACGACCGATACCGCAATATCCCATGAAATGCTTCAGAAGGCTCTGAGCGAAGATGTTAAAAGCTCGTTCAACATGGTCAGCATCGACGGCGACACCTCGACAAACGACATGGTTTCCGTCATGGCAAACGGTCTTGCGGGCAACGAAGAAATCACCTGCGAGGGCGAGGCTTTTGATGAATTTTGCAAGGCTCTGAACGCCGTCACAACTCACCTTTGCCGCATGATTGCGGGCGACGGCGAGGGCGCAACGAAGCTGCTTGAATGTATCGTCAGCGGTGCGGATTCAAAGCAGACTGCCGTAACGGTTTCAAAATCCGTTATCTGCTCCTCACTTTTCAAGGCGGCAATGTTCGGCGCAGACGCTAACTGGGGCAGAGTTCTCTGCGCCATAGGCTACAGCGGAGCGGATGTTGATGTTGAAAAAATCGATGTTTCGTTCAAATCGGCGTCGGGTGAAATCGTGGTCTGCAAAAACGGAGCGGGGGTTGATTTTTCCGAAGAAAAAGCAAAGGAAATACTTATCGAAAAAGAAATTCAGGTGCTCATAAATCTCAACAGCGGCAACGAAAGCGCAACCGCATGGGGCTGCGACCTGACCTATGATTATGTTAAAATAAACGGCGACTACAGAACCTGAGGAGAACATAAAATGGACATTTCAAACACAATGAGAGGCCGTGTGCTCGTTGAAGCCCTGCCTTACATTCAGAAATACTCGAATAAGATTATCGTTATCAAATACGGCGGCAACGCCATGATAAACGAGGATATCAAAAACGCCGTCATGGGCGATATCGCCCTGCTTTCTCTTATCGGCATTAAAGTTGTTCTCGTTCACGGCGGTGGCCCCGAAATCAACGAGATGCTCGGCAAAATCGGCAAAAAGAGCGAATTTGTTGACGGACTGCGTGTCACTGACAAGGAGACTGCGGATATCGTTCAGATGGTTCTTGCAGGCAAAGTCAACAAAAGCCTTGTCGCCCTGCTCGGAACTCTCGGTTGCAAGGCAATCGGCCTTTGCGGCGCAGACGGCGGACTTATCACTGCAGAGCCCAAGAGCGAAAAGCTCGGCTATGTCGGCGAAATCACGGACATTAATCCTCAGCCCATTTTTGACCTGCTTGACATGGGATATATCCCCGTTGTTTCAACTACGGGCTACGACAAAGACGGCAATGTTTATAACATCAATGCCGACACCGCCGCCGCAAAAATTGCAGGCGTGCTGAAAGCGGAAAGCATGATTTCAATGACCGACATTGCGGGCATTCTTCGTGACAAAGAGAATCCCGAAACGCTCATTCCCAAGATTTATGTCAGCGACATTCCCCAGCTTGTCAACGAGGGTATCATCTCGGGCGGCATGATTCCGAAAATCGACTGCTGCCGTGAGGCTATCCGCATGGGTGTTAAAAAAGTATTTATCATTGACGGCAGAATTCCCCACTCTCTGCTGATTGAAACGCTGACGGATGAAGGCCTCGGAACAATGTTTGTTCAGGGCTGAGAAAGGACAGAAAATGGATATTTTTGAAAGGGACAAAGAATACATTGCGGGAACATACGCCCGCTTCCCGCTTGCGCTCACCGAGGGCAACGGCGCTCTGCTCTACGATGAGGACGGCAACGAATACATAGACCTTGCAAGCGGTATCGCCGTTAACATCTTCGGCGCCGCCGATGCAGAATGGCTTGAAGCGGTCACCGTTCAGGCTTCGACCCTCAGCCATACCTCAAATCTTTACTACAGCGAGCCTTGCACGAAGCTTGCCGAAATGCTCTGCGAAAAAACGGGCATGAAAAAGGTTTTCTTTTCAAACTCGGGAGCGGAAGCAAACGAATGTGCCATCAAGGCGGCACGCCTCTGGGCTTTGAAGAATAAGGGCGAAGGCAATTCAACGATAATCACCCTCAAAAACAGCTTTCACGGCAGAACAATAACCACCCTTGCCGCAACGGGTCAGGATGTTTTTCACAAGGATTTCGGCCCGTTCACTCCCGGCTTTGTATATGCAGAGCCGAACGATATCGACAGCGTGCGTGAGCTTGCGGAGAGTAACGGTTGCGCCGCAATAATGATGGAAACCGTTCAGGGTGAGGGCGGCGTCTGCCCGCTGAGCGAAGATTTTGTTGACGGCGTTTGCAAAATCGCAAAAGAGAAAAATATGCTTGTCATCATTGACGAGGTTCAGACCGGCAACGGCAGAACGGGCAAGCTTTACAGCTACATGAATTACGGCATCACTCCCGATATCGTTTCAACCGCAAAGGGTCTTGCGGGCGGCTTACCGCTCGGCTGCACCATGCTCGGCGAAAAGGTCAAGGATGTTCTCACTCCCGGTTCTCACGGCTCGACCTTCGGCGGAAATCCCATCTGCTGTGCGGGAGCGCTCAGCATTCTTTCAAGGCTTGACGATGAAATGCTTAACGGAGTATGCAAGCGCAGTGAATACATAATCTCACGCCTTTCAGCCTGCAAGGGCGTTAAGAGCATCACGGGCAAGGGACTTATGCTCGGCGTTGAATGCGAAAAACCCGCAAAAGAGGTAATCTCCGCCGCCATGGCAAAGGGAGTGCTTGTTATCAGCGCAAAAACCAAGGTTCGCCTGCTCCCCCCGCTCAATATTCCCTTTGAAATGCTTGAGCTTGCTATTGATAAGCTCATTGAAGCTATTGAAGAATAACTTGGGACTGTCTCACTAAGCGAAGAACAAAAGGAACAGATTTTACAGAAAAAGTAACTTGTATTATCGATTCGGTATCGTGTAATACAGGTTGCTTTTATTCTTTATTGGAGAATTATAATTTATATTGTTCCTTTTTAGCCGTTTTTTCCGACTCGGAGTATCTTGATACGCCTTCGTCGGAAGAAAACGGCTTCTTCATCTTATTGAGACAGCCCCCTATTTTATTTTTTCTTTTTTTTCATGCAACAAAATCCGTTTTTCGCAACACTTATATAACGAAGGGACAAAAGAAACGGAAAGCAGAAGCGCCGTTCGTTGCGGCGCCTCCCCTGCTTTGCCGAATACTCAAAGGGGGACAAACCAAATGATTAAAACTTTTCTTTTTTGCGCTCTGCTTGCTTCGGCACTGATCGCAACACTTGCAGTCTGCGTTGTTTCGGGTGAGAACGACTGCAAAGAGCTTCGTTAGGGTAACGGCAATAATCTCCGTTACCCTGAACACCCGATTTACATATATTTCGAGAGAACTTCTTTCTTCCTTTATCCTGAACCCGGTCTGTTGTGCGCAGGCCGGGTTTTATTTTGCAATATTACTATTGTAAATCGGCAAAAAGCCGTGTATAATAGTATTGTATAGTTTTAAAATATAAAGGTTAGGAAAAAATATGTTTGTTGACATTGCAAAAATTAAAATCAAGGCGGGCAACGGCGGCAACGGAGCCGTCAGCTTCCGCAGAGAAAAATATGTTGCCGCAGGCGGACCTGACGGCGGCGACGGCGGCAGAGGCGGCAACATCGTCTTTCAGGTTGACGATAATCTTGCCACCCTTGCCGATTTCAGATACAAGCGCAAATACACCGCTCCCAACGGCGAAAACGGCTCGGGCGGGCGCAAGAACGGCAGACGGGGCGAGGATCTGATAATCAGGGTTCCGAGAGGAACGATTATCAGAGAAACCGAAAGCGGCGCAGTCATGGCGGATATGTCGGGCGACGAGCCTTTCATTGCCGCAAAGGGCGGCAGAGGCGGCTGGGGCAATCCCCATTTTGCAACCCCGACAAGGCAAGTGCCGAGATTTGCAAAGAACGGCACTCCCGGAGAGGAATGGGAGGTCAGCCTTGAGCTGAAGCTTCTTGCGGATGTCGGTCTGCTCGGCTTCCCGAATGTCGGAAAATCGACCCTCGTATCGGTTGTCAGCGAAGCAAAGCCGATAATTGCGAATTATCATTTTACCACCATCACCCCCGTGCTCGGCGTTGTGTCGCTCGGCGAGGGCAGTTCGTTTGTTATGGCGGATATTCCCGGTCTTATCGAGGGCGCAGGCGACGGAGTCGGCCTCGGCCACGAATTTCTGCGCCATGTTGACCGCTGCCGTCTGCTGGTTCATATTATTGACGCCGCAGGCAGCGAGGGCAGAGACCCGATTGAAGATTTTGAAATCATAAACAAAGAACTTGAAAAATTCGACCCGGAGCTTGCGAAGCGCCCGCAAATCGTTGTTGCCAACAAAATCGACCTTGCGAGCGACGAACAGCTTGAAAATCTTGAAAAATATTTTGCCGAAAACGGCTATGAATATCATACCATGTGCGCCCCGATTGCTGAGGGCACAAGCGAGCTGATTAGCGCAGTCTGGAACAAGCTTCAGACCCTGCCGCCCATCAAAAAATACGAAACCGAATCCATACCCGTTGAGCTGTTTGAAAAGCAGCAGGATAAAGGCTTCAGCATTCATGTTGAGGATGATGTTTATTTCGTTGAAGCGCCGTGGCTTCTCAAAATTCTTCAGCGCACCGACCTTGACGATTACGAATCTCTCCAATATTTTCAAAGAGTGCTTAACTCAAGCGGAATAATCAACGCTCTGCGTGAAAGAGGCATCAACGAGGGCGACACAGTTTCAATTTATGACCTTGAGTTTGACTTTGTCAACTGATTGCGGAGGGTGAAGAATGAATTCATTGCTTGAAAAAGTCGCCGATGTTTCGGCATTCAGCCCGCTTGCGCTGGCTTTTGTGGGCGACACGGTGTTTGACCTGCTTGTCAGAAGCGAGCTTCTTTGCGATGCAAACCGCCCTGTCGGCGCTCTGCATCCGATGGCGGCAAAAAAGGTCTGCGCCGCCGCTCAGGCAAAAGCCGCAAAGCTCCTGCTCCCCGAGCTTTCCGAGGAGGAAACGGCGGTTTTTAAGCGTGGGCGCAACGCTCACACGGGCGGCATACCGAAAAATGCTTCAAGCGCAGATTATCACTACGCAACAGGGCTTGAATCCCTTTTCGGCTGGCTTTATCTGAAAGGAAATACTGACAGAATCAATTATCTTTACGGCAAAATCAGCCGTGAAGCTGAGGATTGACGGAGAAAAGCTATGAAAAAAGAAAATGTGTTAGAGCTTCTTAAAAATAACCTTATGTGGTTCATCGGCTGTTCGCTCTATGCGATAGGCGTTAACAGCTTCTCAATTCCGAATTCAATAGCTCAGAGCGGCGTTACGGGCATTGCGGTCATACTGAATCATCTTTTCAATCTGCCCGTCGGAACGGTCAACCTTGTGCTGAACATTCCCCTGCTGATTCTGATGTGGATTTTTCTCGGCAAAAGGCTTGTGGCAAGAACGCTTTGGGTCACGGTCGTGCTTTCGGTGGCTCTTGATGTGTTTTCAATCTTCATGCCCGCATATACGGGCGACAGAATCCTTGCCGCTCTTTTCTGCGGCCTGCTTCAGGGATCGGGGCTCGGGCTGATTATGATAACGGGCGCAACGAGCGGCGGCACGGACATTGTTGCAAGGCTTGTTCACAAAAAATTTCCCCATATCACCGTCGGAACGGTCGTTTTGATTGCCGATGCCATGGTTGTCGGCTCGGGAATGCTTGTTTTCAAGAGCATTGAGAGCGGTCTCTATGCGATAATCCTGATTTTCGTGAGCACAAAGGTCATTGACGCCATGATTTACGGCACGGGCAACGGCAAAATGCTGATGATCATAACCGACAAGGCGGACGAGGTTGCAAAAGGAATTGTCGGCTCGTCAAGGCGTGGCGTTTCAATCATCCCCGCTGTCGGTGCATACACGGGTCAGGAGAAAAGCGTTCTGCTCTGCGTTGCGAGAAAAGCGGAAATCTCGGGAATTCTCAAAACGGTCAAATCAATTGACAGCGAAACATTTATCATTGTCAGCGAAGCAAACGAGATTCTCGGCAACGGTTTTAATAAATCAATCTGAGGCATCGCCGGGCTGAAAACGGCTCGGCGATAAATTAATTTTCTTTTTTGAAAGGACAGACATAAAATGAAAAAACTGCTCTGCGTTCTCATCGCCGCATTGATTCTTCTTCTCGGCGCTTGTTCTTCTTCACCGAGAGGTATAAACCCCGGCTCCGTATACAAGACAGCCAACAGCGACGGATTTCCGACAAGGCTTTATCTGCGGGATAACGGCAGATTTTCTCTTGACTGCTTTTACAGCGTCGAGAGATATATCACGGGAACATATGAAATCGGAACCGAAGCCGTTAAGCTCACCGCAGACAACGGATCGGAATATGTTTTCAAAATCGACGGCGATTCTCTTGTTTTTGACGCCGCAAATTCCGACGAAATCCCCCGTGCAGACGATGATAAACCGCAGATTGCTGACGGAGAAAAATTCGAATTCTACAGAGAAAAGAGATCAACATCAACAAAATCTTGACAAGTCCCGTAATATTGTTATATAATATCAAGGTTAAAAATGCAAAAAGTGAGGTTTTTATATGTCAGGCCATTCAAAATGGAGCACAATTAAGAGAAAGAAAGAAAAAACCGATAATCAGAGAGCAAAGGTTTTCACTAAAATAGGCAGAGAGATTGCCGTTATCGTTCGTGAGGGCGGTCCCGACCCTGCTTCAAACTCAAAGCTTAAAGATGTTATCGCAAAGGCTAAGGCAAACAACGTTCCCAACGATAACATTGAAAGAATCATCAAAAAGGCTGCCGGCGAAACGGGCGGCGCGGACTATGAAGAAATCGTCTATGAGGGCTACGGTCCTTCGGGCGTTGCCGTTATCGTTGAAACACTGACCGACAACCGCAACAGAACCGCAGGCGACATGCGCCACTATTTCGACAAATACGGCGGAAACATGGGTCAGTCAGGCTGTGTTTCGTTCATGTTCTCAAAGCAGGGCGTTATCGTTATCGAGCAGGAGGGCGTTGATGAGGACAAGCTCATGGAGGACGCTCTTGAAGCGGGCGCAACCGATTTCCTTACCGACGACGGAGTTTTTGAAATCAGAACCGAGCCTCTTGACTGCGGCGCAGTCCGTGAAGATCTTGAGGCAAAGGGCTACACCTTCATCTCCGCAGAGGTTGAATATGTTCCCTCAACATACACAACCCTCACCGACCCCGACGACATTAAGAACATGGCAAAAATGCTTGAGATGTTCGAGGATAACGACGATGTTCAGGCAGTATGGCATAACTGGGAGAATGCCGACGACGCTGAATAATATAACCGATAATGAATTGTCAAAGGGCAGAGCACCGAACCGCGGCGGCTCTGTCCTTTTTGATTTTACGACAAATCATCTTAATAATTTCTTTCGTTTTTTTAATATTTTCTTAATGGGTTTGCTGCTTTTATCTTAGAAATTGAAATGATATAATACAGACATAACAACGAACCAAACATACGGGAGGACAAAAAGATGATTTTATTTGAAATTTTAACGGTATCGGCTCTTGCGGCAACTCTGACGGTCTGCGTGCTTTCAGGCAAAAACGACGAGAGCGAAGAAGCTGCCTGAAGTTCAGAATCAGGGCAGAAAAATACCCCTGCGATGTGCTGAAATGCACGCCGCAGGGGCTGTTTTTATTATTTTAAAATTATACGCCCGAATACGCCGAGAATCCGCCGTCCACGGGGAGAACAACGCCGGTGATGAAGCCCGAATATTCCTCGTCGCAGAGGAAAACGAGAGCGCCGGTGAGGTCGGCGGGAACGCCGAAACGGTGCATGGGAGTGTGGGTCAGAATCTTATCGGAACGGGGCGTGAGCGAGCCGTCCTCATTATAGAGAAGCTTCTGATTCTGAATTGTTGAGAAGAATCCGGGAGCGATGGCGTTAACTCTGATGCCGACATCGGCGAAATGAACCGCCATGAACTGCGTGAAGTTTGAAACAGCCGCCTTTGCCGCCGAATAAGCGGGAATCTTGGTGAGGGGCTTGAAAGCGTTCATTGAGGACACATTGAGAATCGTTGTGTTCTCTCTGCCGAGCATATCCTTTGCGAAGCACTGCGTTGTGAGCAGAGTGCCGAGGAAATTGAGGTTAAACACAAACTCAATGCCTTTTGCATCAAGGTCAAAGAAGGTCTTAACACCCTCCGCCTTTTCGGCAACATCTTTCAGTTCAAGAGTTTCCTTGGTGGTTGTGCCGAGGGGTGAATTGCCGCCTGCACCGTTGATAAGAATGTCGCAGGGGCCAAGCTCTGCGTTAACCTTTGCTCTTGCCGCTTCAAGGCTTTCCGCTTCAAGCACATTGCAGGCAACCGCAACCGCCGTGCCGCCCTGAGCCTTAATTTCGTCAACAACAGCCTGAGCCGCTTCCTCCCTGAGGTCGAGAACCGCAACCTTAACGCCGAGAGAAGCAAGATCCTTTGCAAATCCACTGCAAAGAACTCCGCCGCCGCCCGTTACAACGGCAACTCTGCCTTTCAAATTTTCGTGAAACATGTTTAACTCCTTTCTGCGCCGAAATCATCAGATTTCAACGCTTTCGCCCGATTTTGAGGATTCATAGGCTGCGGCAACGATTTTTGCCGCTTCGCCGCCCTCAAAGGCGTCAATTTCAAATTTCCTGCCTGTTCTCAGGCAATCGTAAAAATCCTTTATCAAAGCCGAATGGCCGCTGCCCCAATAGCTTTGGCCGTAATATCCGGCATCCGCCTTGCCGCAAAGCTTTTCGATCTCCCCGTTTTCATCGACTGACCAGAGAGTTTCGCCCTCAATCCTCAGCTTGGCTTTTTCAAGCTTGATTTCAACAAAAACACGGGAATTTTCGGCATACGCCGTGGTTGCATAGAAAATTGCGGTTGCTCCGCCTTCAAGCTCCATGAACAGATTTGCGGTGTCCTCAACTTCAATTATTCCCTTTAAATGGTCGTTTGAAACATGAGCCGAAAGCTTTTTGCATTCTCCGCCGAGATACCGAACCAGATCGACCGTATGAATCGCCTGATTAATCAGCACTCCGCCGCACTCCTTGTCGAGAGTGCCGTGCCAATCGTCGGAATAATAGCTCGCTCCTCTGCCCCAAGTCACAAACGCTCTTACCGCCTCAACCCTTCCGAGAGAGCCTGAAGCAATAAGCTCCTTTGCGCGGCAAACGCAGTTATTATATCTGTTCTGAAAACAAACCGCAACCTGCTTTCCGCTCTTTGCCTGAGCCGCTCTGAGCGCCTCAACCTCTGCCGCCGAAACGGAGCAGGGCTTTTCAATCAAAACATTCGCCCCCGCTTCGAGCGCCTTTATCGCCATTTCCGTGTGGAGATAATGAGGGGTGCAGATATGAACGGCGTCAAGCTTTTCATTTTTCAAAAGTTCGTCAAAATCGTAATATGCCTTTGCGCCGTATTGCTCTGCTGCGGCGTCTGCCCTTTCAGGTTTTATATCGGCAACGGCAGCAATTTTCAAATCCGGGCTTTCGCTCAATGCTTTTAAATGCATTTTTGAAATATTTCCGCAGCCGACAACGGCAATGTTCATAAGAATTATCCTCCCGACAGTATTCCGTCAAAAGGTTGACGACATATCGCTCTGAACCTGCTCAGAAACATTTTTCTTTTCGGCAGTTCCCGAAGCAATCTTTTTCTGAAGCTCGGAATAGTAAAGCTCCTCGTCAACGGGAACGGTAACCTCTTTGCCGATCCACGAGGAAAGATGAGCGGCGTTGGAGATTGAAAGACCTCTGATGCCCTCCTCGCCTCTTGCAACAAGCGGCTCGCCTCTCAGAACGGCGGCGGCAAATTTATTCGTGACCTCCGAATGCTGCTTGTTCATTCCGTCGGTCTCAACATCAATCCATTCGCCGCTGAGCTTTTCAAAGCCGTTTTCGGCGGTTTTGAGATGCTCAGAAGTCATTCCGTCAAGCTTATAAAGGCGAAGCTTGTTATCCTCGCAAACGAGCTTGCCGCCGTCAAGAGTAATCTCAAATCTGTTTGTGCCGGGGCAGTCGCCCGTGGTTGTAATGAATGTTCCCGTTGCGCCGTTTGCATATTCGGCATAAATCGTAACATCGTCCTCAACCTCTATGTCATGCCACTTGCCCTCATGGCAGAAGGCTCTGATTTTAACGGGCATTCCGCAAATCCACTGCCAAAGGTCAAGGTTGTGGGGGCACTGGTTGAGCAAAACTCCGCCGCCTTCACCTGCCCAGGTTGCACGCCATCCGCCCGAATTATAATAAGACTGGGTGCGGTACCAATCGGTTATAATCCAATTAACTCTCTTGATTTCGCCGAGCTCGCCGCTCTGAACAAGCTCACGCATTTTTCTGTAAACGCAGTTTGTGCGCTGATTATACATAATTCCGAAAACAAGATCGGTTTTTGCAGCCGCCTCGTTCATTTCACGAACCTGCTTTGTGTAAACGCCCGCAGGCTTCTCTGTGAGAACATGAACACCTTTCTTGAAAGCATACTGAGCGATGGGCGAATGGTCATAGTGCGGAGTTGCAATGATAACCGCATCAACCTCGCCGCTGTCAATAAGCTCCTCTGCTGAATTAAAGGTTTTGAGAGAAGGCATAAGCTTCTTTGCCGCTTCAAGCTTTTTGGGGTTGATATCTGCGCAGGCAACGAAACGAAGCTCTCTGTGCTTGCCCTCAAGGTGCATCTGAATATGAGAAGAACCCATGTTGCCAACGCCGATTATGCCGAATCTGACGGGCTGAATCTTCTTTTCAATCATCTCGTGAATGGCCGAGCAGGCGGCTGAGAAAGAAGCGTTGTTATCGGGATAAACATATTCCTTGTTCATGCCCTCTGCCGATTTGTCGTCGGTCTCAAGAGCCGCAAGGCCGTCAAACACTTTAAGGTGAGGTTCAACGGAAAGAATATATTCTCTCTCGTTCCTGTCAAGCTCACGGAGAATTTCTTCAAGGTGACCGTCGCCGTGACCTGCGGGAACAACATTGCCCGAGCCTGCAACAGCGTCCTTGATGTGCATGTATGTAATATATCCCTTGAGCATTTCAAAGCCCTCGGCGGTATCTGCGCCGCTCTGAATATAATTGGCGGGGTCAAAAATACAGCCAAGCTTTTCGCCGAAATGCTCCGCAATCTGAAGGCATCTTTCGGGAATATCGCCGTAAATCTCTTTTTCGTTTTCGTGGCAGCAAAGAACGCCGTTTTCATAGGCATAATCCGCCATTGCGCCGAGCCTTGAAAAAACCTCGTCCTTGTATTCCTCAAAGCTCTCGCCCTTTGTGAAATAGAAGCTGAACATGCGGATATACTTTGCTTCAAGAACCTTTGCAACCGCAACGGTATTCTTGAAAGCCTCAAAATGAGGAGCAAAATCATCGGTAATTTCAATCTTGCCGTAGTGAGAACCGATTGACGAAACCTTCATTCCGTTCTCATCAAGAGTCTTTTTAAGCTCCTTTGCTTCGTCAACGGTAAAATTGGAAATGTTTTTGCCGTTAACATTTCTCAGTTCGATATACTCAATGCCGTTCGCCTTGCAGGCGGAAATCTGCTCAAGAATATCTGCCGAGGCTTCGTCGGCAAAGGCCGAGAATAAAAATCTTGCCATATATTAAACCTCCTGTTTCTTTTGCTTGTTTTATTGTAAACATTTTCTATGGATATTTCAAGCATAATAAAAAAATAAATCAAAAAAGTTTTCAATTTTTTGCTTTAATCCGCTATTCTTTAAACCATTTGAAAAAAACAATCGAAAAATGCGTAAAATTTACAATATGTTAACCGTTTTACTCAGTTTATAATATAAAATAGAATGTAAATATAGAATGAGTGTAAATCATAATTACGGGGGATTGAATTTGCTCGGTTATGTCAAGGCATTTAAGCCCGAAATGAAAATCAGGGATTTTGAGCTTTATCAGGGCGTTTACTGCTCTCTTTGCAGGGCTCTCGGCAGAAACTATTCTCCGATTGCACAGCTTTTTCTTAGCTATGATTTTGCTTTTGCGGCAATTCTCCGCCTTTCAGCCGCAGAAAACGGATGCAGTTTTTCAAGAAAACGCTGTCCTTATAACCCCGCCAAAAAATGCTCCGTCTGTTCATCAAAGCAGGAATTGGACTACTGCTCCCATGCGGTTATTATTCTGACATATTATAAAATCGTTGACAATCTTCACGATTCGGGGCTGAAATCAAAAATCGCCGCCTGCCTGCTTTATCCAATCGTCAGGCTCATGCACAAAAAAGCCGCTCGGCTCGCTCCCGAAGCCGAAAAAGCCGTTGCCGAGGCTATGGCACTGCAAGCAAAAGCCGAAGCCGACCCGTCTTGCTGCATTGACGCCGCCGCTCATCCGAGCGCAGACGCTCTGGGCAAAATTATATCGTTCGGCTTTGACGGAAACAAAAAGACTTCTCTTTATTCGCTCGGATATATGATCGGCAGATATGTTTATATTCTTGACGCCGCAGACGACCTCAAAAGCGACCTTAAAAGCGGGAATTTCAATCCTTTCAGGGCGGAATATTCCGATATTGATAACGAACAATGCCGCAATGCGTTCATAAAACGGGCAAGAGAAATGCTGAATCTCACTCAGAGCAGTGCGCTTGAAGCGCTTGACTCGGTTGAGAAAAAGCGGTTTGAAGATATTCTTGAAAATATAGTTCTTGACGGGCTGACAAACAGCAGCGAAAATGCGCTGAAAAAATATTTACCCCAAAGCAAAAAGAAAACCTATTTTACCGTTGATTGAGGGTGTAACCAATGAAAAATCCGTATGATGTTCTCGGCGTTCCCCAGGGTGCGTCAAACGAACAGGTCAACGCCGCCTACCGTGAGCTTCTCAGAAGATATCAGAACAGCGGCGACCAAAAGAAAATAGACGAGCTTAACGAAGCATACGATTCGCTGATTATGGGCGGCTCATATTCTTCAAACACTTCCTATTCTTCCCAAAGCTCATACAACACCTTTGCCGATTATTCGGATATCAGGGCGAAAATTAATTCCGGCAGGCTTGATGACGCTCAGACCCTGCTTGACGGAATCCCTGAGGGGAGCAGAGACGCTCAATGGTATTATCTAAAGGGAACAATTCAGCAAAAAAGAGGCTGGCTTGAAGAAGCGGCAAAGAATTTTGCAACCGCAAGCAACCTTGACCCCTCAAACAACACCTATAAAATGGCTTACAACAAGGTCAACAAAGCCCGTTCGGGAGGCTACCGAACCGAAAGACGGCAGGATTCCGGCGCTTCAGCCTGCGACATTTGCACCGGGCTTCTCTGCGCCGACTGCTGCTGCGAATGCATGGGCGGCGATCTTATCCCCTGCTGCTGATATCCCGAAAGGAGAAATACGCTTTGAAACAAAGCTCAAAATGCGCTCTGGGCGGCATTGTTGCCGCTCTTTCACTTGTTCTGATGATCTCAATTGCCATTGTTCCGTTTATGGAATTTGCGCTTCCTGCCGTTGCAGGCGCTCTGATTACCTTTATCGTTATTGAAATCGATAAAAAATGGGCGTTCGGAGTATATCTTGCCGTCGCAATTCTCGGAATGCTTCTTGTACCTCAAAAAGAAGTGTCCGTTATGTATCTTGCATTTTTTGGCTACTACCCAATCATCAAGGCTATTTTTGAATCGAAGCTTCCGCCGTTTCTGAGCTGGGCGCTCAAAATTCTGTCGTTCGTTGCGACAATGGTTATTTCATATTATCTGATGATAAAATTCATGGGCGTAACTCTCGATGAAACCGAGGAATTCGGCGCATTTGCAATCCCGATTCTGCTCGGCACGGGAACGCTCGCATTCATTCTTTATGACATCGCTCTTTCAAAATTTGTGACACTTTACCTAATAAAATGGCAAAAACGCTTTAAAAGATATTTCAAATGATATTGTTTTTTTTATAAATATAATATATAATAGTAGCCGCTGATTGAATCGGCGGTTATTTTATTGAAATAACGGAGGATTTCTGATGAAAGAATTTGTTAATATCGGCGTTGTCGGCATCAGCGGCAGAGGCTCATCAATGCTCGCCGAGCTTCTCAACTGCGAAGGAGTCCGTGTTCCCGCCGTATGCGATAAATACGAGGACAGAGCGCAAAACGGAGCAAAAATCGTCAAAGAAAAAACGGGAACCGACGCCGATGTTTATCTTGATTATAAACAGCTTCTTGCAAGAGACGACCTTGACGCCGTTCTCTGCTGCACGACATGGATAACTCATTCACGCATTGCAATTGACGCAATGAGAGCAGGCAAGCATGTTGCAATCGAAGTCGGCGGTGCGGCAAGCATCGAAGAATGCTGGCAGATGGTTCGTGCAAGCGAGGAAACAGGCAAATTCTGCATGCTGCTTGAAAACTGCTGCTATGACAGAAAAGAAATGGCTCTTTATAACATGGTTAAAAAGGGTCTGTTCGGTGAAATAATACATATGCAGGGCGGTTATGAGCATGACCTGCGTGACGAAATAAGCCTCGGCAGAGAAAACAGACACGGCAGGCTCTTCAACTTCCAGCACCGCAACGGAGAGCTTTATCCGACCCATCAGCTCGGCCCCATTTCAAAAGTTCTGGGTATCAACAGAGGCAACAGGTTTATTTCTCTCTCCTCAACCGCAAGCAAGTCAAGAGGGCTTAACGAATGGATAAAGAAAAACAAGGGTGAGGATTACGACATTGCCGATTATCATTTTAATCAGGGCGATATCGTCACCACCGTGCTCAAATGCGCCGACGGCGAAACCGTAGTACTGACCCATGACTGCTCTCTGCCCAGACCTTATTCAAGAGGCTACCGCATTCAGGGCACAAAGGGCATTTACATGGAGGACGGCAACACGATTTATCTTGAGGGCGTTTCCCACGAAGACGAAAATCATTGGACTCACACATGGGAGAGCTTTGACCCCTATCTTGAAAAATATGAACATCCTCTTTGGAAAAAATATAAAATTGACGGCGTTCACGAGGGCGGCCACGGCGGAATGGATTTCCTTGTTCTCTCGGCATTCGCAGAGAGCGTAAGGCTCGACGCCGCTCCCCCGCTTGATGTCTATGACACGGCGGTTCTCATGGCTGTTACCTGCCTTTCCGAACAGTCAATAGCTATCGGCGGCGCGCCCGTTCCGTTCCCGGATTTCACAAACGGAATGTGGATTGACCGTGAGCCATACAGACGTGGAATCTTCTGCCTCAATGAGGTTTGCGAAGATTGCTTTGAATGACATAGTTTTTTAACAGCAATGGAAAATGTCTGAAATACAATATCTCACGCACATTCGGGCGTTTTCCTCTTTGACATACGGAAGTATGCCTGCAGAATAGAAATCCCTGACTGCACATAATCTGTTGCATTTCAGATACGAAGCAGTTTTGAGGGAGAAGATTTTCGTTCCGTCAAGGCGAAAATCTGCAGGAATACTTTGTGTATTTCAAAGATTTTTAACGCAGACGGAGCGGAAATAAGCCCCTCAAAACCATATTTATTGCTGTAAAAAAACTATATAAGAAAGGATTTTGCAAATGAAATATTATATCGGCGTTGACGGCGGCGGAACAAAAACTGTTTTTGCGCTGTTTGATGAAAACAAGAAGATGCTCGAATTCGTTTCGGGCCCCGGCAGCAACCACGAAAACCTCGACACCTCCTTTGACGGTGCAAGCGACATCATCATGGATGGGCTGAACAAGCTCTGCGAAAGAACGGGCGTTGCGCTCGAAGATGTCAGCTTCACGCTCATGGGTCTTGCAGGCATTGACCACCGCTATCAGTACGATATCATGTGCAAAATGCTCAGAGAAAAAGGACTTAATAATTTTGAAGTGTTCAACGACGGCTTCATCGTCGTTAAGGCAGGCGCAACCGGAAAAAGCGCAATCGGCTACAATTGCGGAACGGGCGTTTGTTGCAACGGCATCGACGCTGACGGAAAAATGCTTCAGCTCGCAGGTCTCGGCGACTTTTCCGGCGATATCTCGGGCGGCGGCAACATTGTTGTCAAAGCCTTTGAGCTTGTCTATAATGAGCTATTTCTCGGCCTTGAAAAAACAATGATAACCGACATGGTTAAAAAAGAATACGGCTTCAAAACCCGTGAAGAATTCCTCGGTCTGATTGAAAAAATCGAGGGCGAAAACGGCGGAGAACACATCATGAACATGATTTCGTTCTTCTTTAATGCCGTCACCGAGGGCGACCGCCCCGCCACCGAATTCTGCGAACGCATGGCAGAGAGGGGCGCACAGCTTATTTCGGCTCTTGCAAATCAGATGAATTTCGGCTCGGATGAAATCGAGGTCGTTCTTTCCGGCTCAATCAATGTCAAGCTCAATAACAAAGTATATCTTGACATGCTTCTCTCAAAAGCCGAAAAGCTCAGCGGCAAGAAGCTTAAATTCATAAAGCTTGAAGCCATGCCCGTTACAGGCTGTATCAACTGGATAATGCAGGATTATGCAAACTGATCCTTGTATATATACACAATTCAATCAAAGGAGTTAATATAATATGAAAGAAATTAATGTTGCCGTTATCGGATCGGGCAGCACCTATTGCCCTGAGCTTATCGACGGCTTCCTTAAAGCCAAGGACAGCCTCAAGCTCAAAAAGGTATCCTTTATGGATATCGACGAGAGAAAGAGAACGATTGTCGGCAATCTGTGCGTAAGAATGCTTAAAAACGCAGGCTCCGACTGTGAGGTCGTTTTCACCGACGACCTTGACACCGCACTTCAAGGCGCAGACTTTGTTGTTACTCAGATAAGAGTCGGCAAGCTCCCCTGCCGTCACCTCGACGAGAGCATCCCCAAGAAGTATAACCTTATCGGTCAGGAAACAACGGGCATTGGCGGCTTCTTCAAGGCTCAGCGCACAATTCCCGTTATCAAGAATATCTGCGACAGAATCGAAGCCATCTGCCCCGACGCATGGCTCATAAACTTCACCAATCCTTCGGGCATCATCACCGAGTTTATTCTTAACAACACAAATGTCAAGAACATCGGTCTTTGCAATGTTCCCATCGATATGCTTGACGATATCAAGGAAATCACGGGCAACGATGTTGACATTACATACGTCGGCCTTAACCACCTGAGCTGGATAACCTCAATAAAGAAAGACGGCGAGGAGCTTCTTCCCGGCCTTATCGACTCCGGCTTCTCACCCAAGGTTATGGCAAACATCAAGGATGACGGCTTCTCAATGGACTGCCTCAAGACGATTCAGGCTATCCCCTCTTCATATCTTCAGTATTATTACTGCCGTGAGGCAAAGCTTGCCCACCAGAGAGAGGACGAAAAGACAAGAGCACAGGTCTGCATGGAGATTGAAGAACAGCTCCTTGAAATGTATCAGGACGAAAAAATCGTCACCAAACCCGCTCTGCTCGACAAGAGAGGCGGCCACAAATATTCTCTTGCAGCAGTTTCTCTGATTGATTCTCTTGCAAATGATAAGCGTGATGTTCATGTTGTCAACATCAAAAACAACGGCACGCTTCCGTTCATGGCAGACGACGATATCATTGAGGTTGCGGCAGTAATCGGCAGCGACGGCGCACATCCCGTTCCCGTAACTGAGCGCATCAACGATCATATCGTAGGCCTTATGAGAGTCGTTAAGACATATGAAAAATATGCTGTCAAAGCGGCAATCACCGGCGACGATGATTACGCAATCAAGGGTCTGCTCGTTCATCCCCTTGTTGGCGACTATGAGAAAACTGTTAACTGCTTCAATGAACTCAAGGAAGCCCACAAAGAATTTCTTCCCCAGTATTTCAAGAAATAATAGAATATAATTCTATATATTCAAAAGCAACCTGTATTACACGATGATGAATCGACAATACAAGTTGCTTTTTGTTATCCTGATGAAACGGTTTTTGATCTTCGCTTTATGCTATGCTCTTTTTTCGGCAAAAAGCCCCTGTGCGCAATGCACAGGGGCTTCTTTTGGTTAATGATTATTCGTTATAATCAGCCGTCGATAAGATTTTTGATAAGTTCGGGAATCATCTTCATGAATGCAACAAATGCTTCAACAGTCAACGATGATTTGGGAACTGAGAACGGATCGAAGCGAAGCGAAAGGCTGCGCCACATCTCGATATCGAAGAATCTTGTTACATCCCAATTTTCAAGAGTCGGAACGAACAAGAAGATTACGAGAAGATCGGGCTGAGCATTTACCTGAGCCTCTTTCCTTGTTGCGACGTTGTTGTTCTTCCAATAATACATCTTCAGATCCTTACCGAGAGCCTTGCAAATCTTGGCGTCTGTATCATAAACTCTGAACAGGAATTCTGAATGATGTTTCCACTGAATCCGGTATACAATGATATCTTTTGCGATGGTTGTTCCTTCATCATTGACACCCTTGATCCACTTCGTCTCATCGTAAACATCTTCTTCGTTCTTTACATGGTAGACATCCCAGCCGACAACTTCGTAATTCTCACCGGGTCTGTCAGTAACATAAGTGTTTCTGATTGCAGGACCTGCACCCTGCTTGATGCCTGCCTCATCGTCGGCCTTGCGCTCGAAGTCCTCACCGTAGTAAAGCTTATCATCTTTGCCCAAAATTAATTGTCTGACTGATTCAACCGGATTGCCTTCTTCATCAACACGTTCGTAATTATAGTCGATATAAATCTTAATTTCACGGCTCGTGTAGTTAGCGTAATATGTTGCGCCGTAAGCAGGCATTTTGTTGTCGGTGATGGGTGCGCCATTTTCCATGCACCAACCAATGAAGTTGAATCCCTCGGGAGCGCTTTCAATTACAAGGTTTCTGATTGATTCATCCTTTGTATATGTCTCGATGGTGTCGCCGGTCTTGACCTTGAAGGTCAAGGGCTCTGCAAATTTTCTGTCATCGAAGGGACCCTTGGGATTACTCTCGGAAGTATCATACTTGAGAACAAGATCATATTCAAGAGCTTCCCAAACAGCATAGAGAACAATGTTTCCATTGAAGAGAGAAGTTTTAATTTCTTCATAAGTGATGCTGTCAATCGGGAACTCAATGATATCGTCAGCGGTTGCCTTCTTGTGAGCACTCCAGCCGACAAACTTGTAGCCGTTCATGCCTCTGTAAGCAACGGGCTGCTCTGAGTTTTCAACATCAGCAACGGGATGCTCAACAGCTTCACCTGTTGCGGTGTTGATAAGGGTTGCACCGTCAAGGTCAATTGAATCGCCGATGCCGACCTTTACGCCGTCAATCGTCAGGGTGTCGGGCGAATCGCCGTTGTTCATGCTGAGAATGACATCATATTGAGTCTCGCTGAATTTTGCAGTAAGAGTAAGATTTTCAGGTGTGCCGCAGGGAAGCGAAACGCCCCAATAGCTGTCATAAGTGTATTCGTTGCCCTGCTCATCAAACCAACCGTCAAACTTATAGCCTGCGGCTGCGTCATACTTCAGAGTTGAGGGAACCTTAATATTAACTTCAAAGACTGATTTAATCTCAGCAGGAGTTGTGCCTGATGAAAGCGATGTCTGGCTTACGGTTGCCTCGTTGAATTCATCCGTGTAAGCAGCGGTTGCTTCATCAAATACGCGAACCTGCCATGTTACGTTAACTGTAAATACCGTTGCAACATAAATCTCTTTTGCTCCGTCAAATGCAATACCGGAGGTGGTGTCGATTGCTGTTGAGAGCGTGGAATCGGTATACATTGCGTATCTTGTCGCCTGACCTGCAAGCGTTCTGACCGTAAGGCCTTCTGCTTTAAGAGCATTGACAATTGCAGTAATATTATTTACGCTCAGAGTCTTGCCGGCGTCGTTATATTTAATTGTGTAAGTCTTCCATGCACTGATATCTTTTGAAGCATAATCTCTTACCATGAATGAGATTGAGCTGTTGAATTCGGTAAAGCTTGCATAGTAGGACTTATCGCTTGTGCCGGTGAAGGTGCCGAACTGTGCAACATAGTTTGTTCCCTTCAGAGCAGCTGCGCAAGCTTCTTCATCGGTCTCAGAATCAACCCATGCGCCCAGCTTCTTATCAAATGAATCAGCGGGAACGGTAACGGTCAGAGCCTTGCCGTAGGTTGCGTCAACAACCGTAAAGGGCTCAGCATCTCCCTTGTTGACATAGAAGCTTATCTTGTAGGTGTTTGCCGTCCAGACAACCTTTACGGATGCACCCTTGATTGAATCAACCGTAACGGTTGAGGGCTCCCACGAAGCTGTGTAACCCGTCTTCTCGGGAGTCGGAATTGTTGAAAGATCAAATGAACCGTTGAAAGGAACTTTTGCTGTCAGAGTTCCGTCGCCGTTGTCGGTAACATCAGCGGGAAGCTGAGAATCGTCTACCGAGCCGCCGTCAAGGTCAATCTTGAGATCAAACTTATCGGTTGTAAGAACTCTTACGAAAGTAACCTTCTTGCCGGGCATTGTGTAGTCGGTAAGATCAACAAGCTTGCCTGTTGAAGCGTCAGCCCAGCCGAGCTGATCTGCAGCTGCCTCAGGAACGGTTACCGCTGCACCCTTTTCGTATTTCTCGGAAGAAATAACGGTTGCGCCGTCATTTTCAATGAATTCTGCAGTATATTTTGTTGCAACAGGGCCGCTCGGTGCATCGCCGATAACGAACTCATGATAGAGGTCATCATAAAGGAATGCCTGGATGTTGTCATATTCTTCA
>CAYXVM010000009.1:0-21495 GCA_964468465.1 uncultured Clostridium sp. | reverse complement strand
GCGGCGGCGGCATGAGCTTGGGCACCTCACCCGAAGCGGCTGCGCAGGTCACGAAAGCGGTCAAGGCGGTAACGAAGACGCCCGTTATTATACAGCTTTCGCCGAATGTTACCGACATTGTGTCGATTGCAAAGGCATGCGAGGACGCAGGGGCAGACGGAATCAGCCTGATAAATACGCTCCTCGGCATGAGAATAGACCTTAAAACCCGAAAGCCCGTTGTTGCCAACAAAATGGGCGGCTTCTCGGGAGCGGCGATAAAGCCCGTTGCGATCAGAATGGTTTATCAGGTCAGCGAAGCGGTCAATATTCCCGTTGTCGGAATGGGCGGCGTTTCAAACGCAGAGGATGTTATTGAAATGATAATGGCGGGCGCAACTGCGGTTGAAGTCGGAGCGGCAAACCTTGTTGACCCCTTTGCCTGCCGTGACATAGTTGAAAATCTCCCCAAGGTCATGGAAAAATACGGTATCAAAAATTTAAATGAAATAAAAGGATGTGCGCACAATGGGTAAAGATGTAATCGTAGCCTGCGATTTCAGCAGTAAGCAGGCGGTAATGGATTTCCTTGAAAAATTCACCGAGGAAAAGCCTTATGTTAAAATCGGCATGGAGCTTTTTTATGCCGAGGGTCCGTCAATAGTCAGAGAAATAAAGGCGAGAGGTCACAAGATTTTTCTCGATCTGAAGCTTTGCGATATTCCCAACACGGTCAAAAAGGCTATGAGCGTTCTGAGCAGCCTTGATGTTGACATGACCAATCTCCACGCAAGCGGCACGATTGAAATGATGCAGGCGGCTCTTGAGGGCTTGACAAGACCCGACGGAACACGCCCCCTGCTTATCGCCGTAACTCAGCTCACCTCAACGAGTGAGGAGAGAATGAGAGAGCAGCTGCTGATTGACAGACCGCTTGACGAGGTCGTTATGCATTATGCCGAAAACGCAAGAAAAGCGGGGCTTGACGGCGTTGTCTGCTCTCCGCTTGAAAGCGGCAAGGTTCACGGCAGATGCTCCGAAAACTTCCTGACCGTAACTCCCGGCGTTCGCTTTGCAGACGGCGATGTCGGAGATCAGGTCAGAGTAACCACTCCCGCAAAGGCAACGGAGCTCGGCTCGGATTATATCGTTGTCGGCAGACCGATTACCGCCGCTGATGACCCCGTTGCGGCTTACAGAAGATGCGTCAGCGAATTTGTCGGCTGATATAAATACAATAATATTTATTACAGGAGGATATATGAAATGGAAAAGTTAATTGCAAAGGATTTGCTTTCAATCGGAGCGGTATTTCTTCGCCCCGAACAGCCCTTCACATGGGCAAGCGGCATTAAAAGCCCGATTTATTGCGACAACAGACTGACTTTGACCGCCCCATCGGTTCGCACCGATGTTGAAAATGCACTTGCCGAAACGGTTAAGAAGTATTATCCCGATGCAGAGGTGCTTATGGGCACTTCAACCGCAGGCATCGCTCATGCGGCGATAACCGCTCATATCCTCAATATGCCCATGGGCTATGTCCGCTCGGGCGCAAAGGATCACGGCAGAAACAATCAGATTGAGGGCAAGCTTGAAAAGGGTCAGAAGGTAGTTGTTATTGAAGACCTCATTTCAACCGGCGGAAGCGTTATCGAGGTTGTCAACGCCCTGCGTGATGCGGGTGCGGAGGTTCTCGGCATCGCAAGCATTTTCACCTACGGAATGCAGAAAGGTCTTGACCGCCTTGCCGAGGCAGGCGTTAAGAATGTCAGCCTCACAAATCTTGATGTAATCGCAGAGGTTGCGGCTGAGACGGGATATATCAAGCCCGAGGATGTTGACCGCCTTATCGCTTTCAGAAACAATCCCTCAGATGAAAGCTGGATAGGGGGAGCAAAATGAGAAGTCTGATTGACATTCTTTCGCTCTCAACCGAAGAAATAGACGAGCTTATCGAAAAAGCAGAAGATATTATTGCGAATCCCGAAGAATACAGAGAAAAATGCAAGTATAAAAAGCTTGCAACCCTTTTCTTTGAGCCGTCAACAAGAACAAGGCTCAGCTTTGAAGCCGCAATGTATGAGCTCGGCGGTCAGGTTCTCGGATTTTCGCAGGCGGATTCATCTTCGGCGGCAAAGGGCGAGAGCGTTGCCGACACGGCGAGAACCGTCAGCTGTTACGCCGATATTATCGCCATGCGTCACCCCAAGGAGGGTGCTCCGCTTGTTGCGTCGATGGCGGCGAGCGTTCCGATTATCAACGCAGGCGACGGCGGACACAATCACCCGACCCAGACCCTCACCGACCTTTTAACAATAAAAAGAGAAAAGGGCAGGCTGAATAATCTCACCGTCGGTTTCTGCGGAGACCTGAAATTCGGCAGAACGGTTCATTCGCTGATTGAAGCCCTGACGAGATACACGGGGATTGAATTCGTATTGATTTCACCCGAGGAGCTTATGCTTCCGGGCTATCTTAAAAAAGGTATTCTTTCACAGGACGGTATCAAATACACCGAAACGACCGACCTTGAAGAAGTCATGCCGAAGCTTGACATCCTTTATATGACCCGTGTTCAGCGTGAACGCTTTTTCAACGAGGAGGATTATTTAAGGCTCAAAGACAGCTACATTCTCACGCCCGAAAAGCTTGTTAACGCCAAAAAAGACCTTGCGATTCTGCATCCTCTTCCGAGAGTTAACGAGATTCACACCTCGGTTGACTCTGACCCGAGAGCCTGCTATTTCAGGCAGGTACTTAACGGCAAGTATATCCGCATGGCGCTTATCCTCAAACTGCTGGAGGTGGACTGAAGTGAATATTGATTCAATTAAAAACCGAATTGTTATCGACCACATTGCGGCGGGCAAGAGCATGGAGATTTATTATCAGCTTGAACTCGACAAGCTTGACTGCACCGTTGCGATAATCAAGAATGTTCACAGCAAGAAAATGGGCCTTAAGGATATCATCAAAATCGACTCAGAAATGGAAGTTGACCTTGACGCACTCGGATATATCGATTCAGAAGCGACGGTCAACATAATCAAAGACGGAGTTCGTTGCGAAAAGAAAAAGCTCACCTTGCCCATGCAGATAAAGGATGTTCTTCATTGCAAAAACCCCCGCTGCATAACGACCACCGAGCAGGATCTTCCCCATGTTTTCAAGCTCACCGACCCTGCAACAAAGACCTACAGATGCATATACTGCGAATCAAAGGCTAAATAGTTCTTATCCCGGAATCCGTGCTTATTCAGCAAAGCAGGAATCCGGGATTTTTTAAATCTTCGGCTTATTATTCCGATTTCAAATCAATCTGCCACTAAAAATATGTGAAAAACTTATGTGCAAAATAGCTAAAAAATACAAAAATTTATAAAATCTATTGACTTTTTCGATGGGTTATATACAATAAAAGTGACGGAGTATCTGTTTTCATTCAAAGGAGTGATAAGCATGTTCGGCAAACTTAAAATAAAGATAAAAGATTATTTAAGCGAGGAATCGGGTCAGGCGATGGTGCTTGTGTCGCTTTTGATGACCGTTTTGCTTGGCTTTACGGCTCTGGCAATTGACCTTGGTTTCGGCTACCATCAGAAAAGCGATCTTCAGACAGCCGCCGACGCCGCCGCTCTTGCAACTGCGTCTCAGATGCCCGGCAACACCAATGCAAAGCTCAGAACAATAGGAAAAAAATATGCAACCCAAAATCTTGACGACACCGAGGACACGACCATAACCGTTAACCTTGACCGAATCAGAAGAAGAGCGCAGGTAACGATAAGGCAGCCCGCCAAGAACTTCTTTTCAGGCATATTCAGCAAGGATAAAAGATATGTTTCCGCAACGGCAACATCAAGATATGCCGTTGAATGGGACGGCGAGGTTCTGCCCTTCCTCAACCTTGACGCAAACTATGCTCCCGGAACAACGATGACTGTCTGGGATAAGGTCTTTTCCGGCGACTTCGGAAGCATGGACGACTATGAAATCCATAATGCCAATGACCCCAACAAGGTTTATTTCAAGGTTGACTACATGAACGGCGTTGAGCTGAAGAAAGGTAAGGTTGCAAAAATCAAGCAGGAAATCGGCTGGATTTTCAATCAGAACAGAAAGCATGTTTATATTCTCAGCATCAGCCAGGAGGTTTATGACAGCGGCAAGGTTCTGCTGGTGAACGGAACCTACAGACCTATTAACAAAATGAAAAACAAAGATGTTGTTGACCCGTCTCAGCTTGTACTTATTGAATGCAAATTCACCGCCTACAGCGAGAGCGCAAAGCTGTTGGTTCTTCTTTCGGAAGCGGTGTATGATTTTAACAAGGGCGAATACCCGCCCGAATATGAGTGCCCGGGCATGGTTGCGGCAAAGCTCATACAATAACCGGATATATTAATAATGTATATTGAATTCAGGCTGTGTTCCCGTTTGAACACAGCCTTTTTTGTAGGTTTTTTTATAATATTCAGCAATTTTCAGCAAATTTCTACAGTTTTGTTTATTTTTGGTGTTTTATACAAAACCAATCATCCGGGTTTGTGAAAAAAAACGAAAAAACCGTCTGTGAACAAAGCTTTAATGCGGAATTTGAACTATGAACGCCAACCTTTATTCTGAATTCGAAAGAATGTTGATAAAATATTGTAATTTTTAATAAAAAAATCCAGACAATATGTAAAAAACTATTGACATTGCCGAATGATGGTGATATATTACAACTGAGAAATGGAAAAACACCATCGATTAGTTTTAAGCAAAGGTTGTGAGGCTCTTGATTGAGGTTTTGATCTCAGCGGTTTTAGGGTTAGCAGCCGGGTTGCTTTTCCAGAGAATAACGGTTCTTCAGCTGAAGAAAAGAACCGACGACAGTTCAAAGATTAAGACGGTCAACAAGCCATCGGTTATCATTCCCTGGATGCTCATTTCAGCGGCGCTGTTCGCTCTGCTTACATGGAAGCTTAAAGAACAGTGCATCGTATTGGCTGAGTACTTGATTATCGCTTCAATGGCAATCAATATTTTAGCTGTTGACGCATTGATAAGAAAAGTTCCGAACAGCTCACTGCTGATATTGCTTTTGACAAGGGCAATCGGAATTGTTCTTGAAATTGTGTTCAAGGCCGGAACGGTAAAAAGCGTTGTCATTCCCTCGTTTGTCGGTTTGTTCATTGCTTTTCTTGTTTTCAGCCTACCGTCTTTTTTGGGCATTCAGATTGGCGCAGGAGATGTCAAGTATTCCGCAGTTATCGGCTTCTGCCTCGGCTTTATCGGCTTCCTTGAAGCCGCTGTAATAATGGGCATCGTCAATCTCGGCTATTGGGCTTATCTGAAGATAACCCATAAGGGCAACGGCAAAACGCTCGCACCCATGGGGCCGTGCCTTTCAGCGGGAGTTATAATCACTCTTTTGATTCCGTTGTCGGATTATATCGGAAATTTCAGCATTTTTTAAGTAAATTTATCCGGAAGATTAAGACCGGGTGAAAATATATCGCATTAGCGATGGAGGTAATATTATGTTAAAGAATTGGCTTAAAGACGAAGACGGCCAGGGCATGGTAGAATATGCTCTCATCATTGGCCTCATCGCAATCGTAGTTATTGGCGCTCTTGTAGCTCTTGGACCCAAGATTGCAGCAAAGTTCAACGAGATCAACTCCAAACTTGATGCAAAGACTGCATAAACCTGATCCTGACGCACGAATCAAATAACATAAAACCTAAGGAACGGGGAAAAGCTTGCGTTTGCGGACTTTTCCCCGCAAGTGTTAAAATGGGAGATTCGCTCCTGCAAATATTTCTATAATGAATTAAGAGCAGGAAACCTGCTCTTAATTTTTTAGGCGGTGAATATTGAAATGAAGAAAAAACTGAAAAACGAAAAAGGTCAGGCGATGGTTGAATTTGCTCTCGTTCTGCCAATTCTTCTTTTTGTGGTTTGCGGAATTATAGATTTCGGATGGCTGTTTTTCAATCAGCTTTCGCTCGATAATGCCTGCCGTGAGGGTGCGCGCTATGCGGCTGTCTGCTCAACGGAAGACGACTGCGAAACGTTGACGAAGACCCATATAAACAATATCATCGCTCCCGTGCTCAACGATGTGGAAATCTCAATAACATACACAGACCTTTCCGACAAGCTCAACGGCGATGTAGTTGTAAACTTAGAGGCTGATATGCGGATTCTCACCCCGGTTCTCGGTATTATCAACGGAAGCCAGACCAAAACTCTGACATCCGAGGTCGTTATGAAGGTCGAAACATAATTTGCCTTTTTGGCAGAAAGGTTAATCCGTGCGGTGGCGGTTTTAATCGGCTTCATCGGTGACGCCGTAACGCATGAAGATTAACAACAGTAACCCTAAGAAAGGAATCAATGAAAAGATGAAAAAAATCTATCTTATTGCAACGGTTTTTGCACTGATAGCAGGTTTTGCAACCTGGCTTTTTGCAAATGAAATTGACAAGAAAACAACTATCAAGGATGTCGATAAGGCAACCGTAGTAGTTCCCTTAGCGGATATTGATGAATACACCGTTCTGACCCCCGAAATGCTGACTACCGTTCAGCTTCCCGTAAGCTCCATAACCTATGGAACCGTTACAAAGGTTGAGGATATTGTCGGCTACATGAACAATGTCAAGCTCTATGCAGGCGAGCAGATTATCGCCGATAAACTCACACTGGTAGGTCATATATCGGATGATTCAAGGCTGTCTTATGAGCTTAAGAAAGGGGAACTGGCTGTCGGCGTTGAGTGTACGGTTGCAGGCGGTATCGCAGGTTATCTGAAGCCCGGCGACCGAATAAATTTCTTTTCGGTTCATTCCGAAACGGGAGAGTCAAAGCTTGTCCTTTCAAATATTCTTGTTTTGAAGGTTGGTTCTTTGGCAGAAAATAAATCAGCCGAAGCGGAGGAGTCGGAGCTTACTAATTATGCAAATCTGGTACTCTCTCTCAACGAGACTCAGATAAAGCAGTATGCAGCCGAGCTTGCAACCAATCCGGATTATTTCTTCTTTGCTCTTGTCCCGTTCTCAGAGGGCAATCAGATGAAGGGCGAAATAAACGAAGAAGTAACCGCCCATGAAATCCAGACCAACCCTTATTCGCCGGTTACAATCGTTGCCTTTGAGGATCTTCCCGAGCCGACAACGGCGGCTGAAGAAAAAACAGATTCAACCACAGCCGCTTGATAAAACGCATTAATAATATAGTGAGGTATCCCTATGGAAAAACTGAATGCAGTTGTTTTATCCGAAGACATTGATTTAAGAATATACATTAAAAATCACCTTAAAGGCGATAATATCGTCATTTCTGGCTATTCCGATTTGGGAAGCGCAGGAAAGTTGAAGGCGGAGAGCCTTTTCCCCGATATCGTTATCTGCGCCGTCAGAGGCGAAGTCAGCCCAACGGTTTTCAGCTTTATTCAGCAGCTTCTGATAAGCGTTCGCAACTGTGTCGTCGTTCTTGTCAGCGATCATATAACGGTTGACCTTGTCAGCAATGCGGCAAGATTCGGAGTTAAAGGCGTTATTCCGATGGAAATGAACGCTGAGGACTTTGAAAAAGAACTTTTGAATATTTTCGATCTTGAGCGTCAGAGAAGGCTTGACACCAACGAGAGCCGGAATATCCGCTCAAAGGTTCTCTCCTTCTTCGGCGGCAAGGGCGGCACGGGAAAAACAACCTTGGCTGTCAATGCCGCAACCCAGATTGCAAAGCTTGGCAAGAGAACAATGCTCATTGACCTTGATTTGCAATTCGGCGATGTCACAATGGCTCTTGACCTTAATCCGAGAAACACAATTGTTGAGCTTGTTCAGGACAGAGCGGGTATAACGATAGAGAATATCAACAGCTTTTCGGAAACTCATAACACGGGTCTCAGTGTTCTCGGCGCACCGAAAAATCCCGAATATGCCGAATACATAAAGCCCGAGGATGTTGAAAGAATCATTGATACTCTGCGCCCGTATTTTGAGTATATCGTTCTTGACCTGCCTCCCGTTCTCAATGACCCGACTATAACGGCGATTGAGAATTCGGAAGAGGTCTATATGGTATATAATATGGATATTCTTTCTCTCAAGAATGCCAAGGCTTGTGTTGATGTATTAAAACAGCTCAATCAGGGCGATAAGCTGAAGCTTGTTATAAACAAAAACACCAAGAGTCTCATCAACACAAAGGATTTTGAAAAAACGGTTGAAATGCCTGTTTATGCCCTGATCGGCGAGGATTCAAAGCTTGCAAACACCTGCATTAACAAGGGAATTCCCATTATGCTTGCAAGCCCGCAGTCCGAGGTTGCCCGCGATATTAAAGAATTTGTCAGAAAAATTCTTGCCTCATATACAAAAGTCAAGACCATCAATGAGGAAGCAGGCAAAAAAACGGCAAATCCGCTCAAAAGACTGCCGACCAAAAAGCCCGAAGCTCAAAAACCTGCTAAGAAAAAGCCAGCAGCAAAAAAATAAGCAAATAATTTGATTCCCCGGGAGGAAAAGTGATTTATGGGACTTTTAAACAGACTTGACGCTCAGAATAAATCATCCTCAACAGCAGAAATACACAGCAATTCCGCCGAATCCGCTGCCGCTGCTCCTGCCGCCCCTCATACGGCTGAAACCGCAGCTCCCGCAGCGGAGGAAAAGGATATTTATGCTGATGTTAAAAGAACTATACATGTTGACATCATCAAAACAATGAACCGTGAAGGTCAGGTAAAGGTTGACAGGTCAACCATTTACAAGCTTCTTGACGAAAAAATCAATGATGATGAATATAAAATTCCCCGTATCGACCGACCGAAGGTTTTTTCGGAGCTGTTTAACGATATCGTAGGCTACGGCCCGATTGAAGACCTGGTTGAAAGCGAAAAATATTCGGAAATAATGATAAACGGACCCGATCAGATTTATGTTGAGCAGGGAGGCAAGCTTGTTCTGACCGATAAGAAATTCAGAGACGAAGAACATCTGATGAACATTATCGACAGAATCGTTTCTCAGGTCGGCAGACATGTTGACGAATCCAGCCCCATGTGCGACGCCCGTTTGCCTGACGGCTCCCGTGTTAACGTCATTGTTCCGCCTCTTTCGCTTGTCGGCCCGGTTGTCACGATCAGAAAGTTCGGAAAAAAGCCGATAACGGCTCAGCAGCTTGTCAAGTTCGGCTCGATTACTCCGAATATGCTGAACTTCCTTGAAGCCTGCGTAAAAGGCAAGCTGAACATTATCGTTTCCGGAGGTACCGGCAGCGGTAAAACAACATTACTTAATGTTCTTTCTTCGTTCATTAACGACGACGAACGAATCGTAACAATCGAGGATGCCGCAGAAGTTCAGCTCAAACAGGAGCATGTTATAACTCTTGAAGCAAGGCCGGCAAACCTTGAAGGCAAGGGTGCAATAACAATCAGAAACCTTGTTAAGAACGCCCTTCGTATGCGCCCCGACCGAATTATCGTCGGTGAGGTTCGTTCCGAAGAAACGCTTGACATGCTTCAGGCGATGAACACCGGTCATGACGGCTCTCTGACAACAATCCACGCCAACACGCCCAGAGACTCAATTGCCAGAATTGAGACAATGGTTATGATGTCGGGCATGGAGCTGCCGCTTAAAGCCATCAGAGACCAGGTTGCTTCCGCTATCGACCTCATAATTCAGCAGTCCCGTCTGCGTGACGGAACAAGAAAGGTAACGAGCATATCAGAGGTTGTCGGCATGGAAGGCGATGTTGTCAGCATGCAGGAGATTTTTCGCTTTGAAACCGACGGCCATGTTGACGCTCAGGGTAAATTCATAGGGCAGTTCAGAGCCACAGGTGTTCGCCCGCACTGTGTTGAAAAAATCAGGGCAAACGGAGTGACGGTTAACAATGAATGGTTTTCAAATTAGTATGATTCTGCTCACTTTTTCGATTGCAATGTTTGTTTTCTCAATCATTGTCTGCATTGTTTCAACCGTAACCAAAGAGCGCAGACAGGTTGAAACAAGAATCGAAAAAATGAAGCCTGAATCATTGGATATCGGCAGAAGAATCAAGGATAAGCGTGAAGCAAGAAGGCTGAAAATCGAGAGCAAGGCAAAAAGCGGTCAATCCCTGAGAAGAAAAAAGCTTATGGATACCATCTTCAATGAGCTCATTCTTGCCGATATTCTTATGGGACCCGAAGAATTCACGATTATTTGGCTTGTGCTTACGTTTGTGCCGGGCGCGCTCGTTGCATTGCTCGGCTTCAATCCCATTGCGTCGATAGGTCTCGGAATAATGGGCAGCTTTGGGCCGATTATTGTGATTTCAATAAAAAAGAACAAAAGAAGAAAGGCATTTGAGGCTCAGCTCAGTGACGCTCTCATGGTTATCTGCAACTGCTTGCGTTCGGGTCTTTCATTTCAACAGTCAATCGAAACTATCGCAAACGACATGCCGGCGCCAATCGGCGTTGAATTCAGTAGGGCAGTCAGCGAAATTAATTACGGCGAAACCATGGAGGAAGCGCTTAACAATATGGTCAGACGAATCAAAAGCCCTGACCTTATGATTGCAATTTCCGCCGTCAGCGTTCAGAGACAGACGGGCGGCAACCTTTCAAAAATTCTTGACACGATTTCAGAAACAATCAGAGACCGCCTTAAAATCAAGAGCGAAATCAACGCTCTGACCGCACAGGGCAGAACCTCGGGAATGCTCATCGGAGCGCTTCCGGTTATGATTCTGTTCATGCTGATGGTTATTTCGCCCGATTATGTTGAAACCTTTTTCGCAACAAAAGCGGGAAACATTATGCTTGCTGTTGCGGCGGTCATGGAGATAATCGGCTTCTTTGCAATCAGAAAAGTTGTTACGATTGAATATTAATCTTTATCCTGTGAGGTGACTTGAGTGGAATTAATGGTAATAGCATATGCTTTGTTGGCTTTTGCCTTGATTTTGTTGATTCTTGGTCCGAAGGGAAAGAAAGAAGACAGTAAAAATCAGCGCATCGGTTATTTCAAACGGGATAAAAGCAGATTTAACATCGGAAGTTTTGACGGTTCGTTCTTTGACAGAGTAATCGGCCCGACTTTCCAAAAGATTCTGAAGTTTATTGACTCAAAAACTCCTAAGAAAAAGGAGGGCTCCGAGAGCAAGAATGAACAGACCGAAAAGATGCTTCGTCTTGCAGGTATGTTCATCGATGTTCAGACCTATAATTTCAGAAAAACGGTTTTTATGATTGTGTTGATTGCAGTAACACTTGTATTGCTTTTGATACTGAAGCTTGATGCTATGATCAGCCTCCTGATTCTTCTTGTAGCCGCTGTTCTGGCAATAGTCGGTCCTTCATTTTTCCTCAAGCAGTTGGCTGATAATCACCAGCTCGGAATCAAAAGACAGCTTCCCGACGCTATGGATTTGCTCAGTGTTTGTATTGAAGCGGGTCTTAGCTTTGATGCCGCTCTGATGAAGGTGTCGGAAAAAATGAGCGGACCGTTCATTGACGAGCTTCTTATTGTTTACAGAGAAATCCAGATGGGCAGAACAAGGCGTGATGCGCTTCAGACTCTTGCGGATTCAACAACCGTTGACGAGCTTAAAACATTCGTTTCCGCTCTTATTCAGGCGGAGCAGCTCGGTATCCCGATTAACAATATCATGCAGACTCAGGCGGAGCAGCTCCGAGAAACAAGAAAGCTTGAAGCCAAGGAAAAGGGAATGAAATCATCAATCAAAATGCTTATTCCCATGCTGATTTTTATTTTCCCTGTTGTATTTATCATTATTCTCGGGCCCACAGTTATGAATATAATTGAAGGGCTATAAGGCGGAATCAGAATGAAAAGATTGACAGTTTATAAAAATGATGTCATAATACTTAAAGATGTAGGCCTTGCAAAGAATTATTTTTCAAGGCTGAAAGGGCTCATGTTCAAGAAGGAAATGCCTGAAGACAGCGGCCTTTTGATTGTGCCCTGCAACGAAATACACACCTTTTGCATGAAATTTGCAATCGATGCGGTTTATCTCGATAAAAATGACTGCATTGTTTTTATTGAGGAGGCTATCGCCCCAGGAAAAATTTGCAAATTACAGCGCAAAGCCAAAAAAGTGCTTGAGCTTTGCCCCAATGTCAGCTCAAAAATCGGGCTTGCCCCGGGGGATAAGCTCACGTTTGAAATCAACTAAAGCGAGGAATTACCGATGAAAAAAAAGAGTAACGGAAGCAAGACTGCCGAAATAATTGAAAAAAATGTTGTTTCGGAGGTTATGGATGAGCTTGACGATAAGCGTGAGGAAGAAGATAACTCCAAGGTTACATTCAAAAAGGTTCTTCACGGCTACAGCATCGAGGAAGTTGATGAATATATCGAAGGTCAGAACACATATCATGCTTCAACCTGCTCGATGTATGACGAAAAACTCAATGAAATGCGCTCTGAGATAATGCTTCTGAACCGTGAGCGTGAGTCTCTTATTTCCAAGAATGAAATTCTTCAGGAAGAATTCGAGCAGTATAAGCTTCAGGTTGCGCAGAATGCCGCAACTGCTGCCGAAGAAAAGAAAGAAGAAGATATCGTCATTGAAAAAGATGACGAGACCCTTGCCGAAGAAAACAAAAGCCTGCGCTCACAGATTGTTGCTCTCAAAGAAGAAAATGCGGCTCTTCTGAATGAAAAGGAAATCACTCAGGAGAAGCTTGAAGAGCTTGAAAATCTTAAATTGGAAAAGGAAGAGCTTGAGAATCAGATTCTTTCGCTCAATTCAAATATCACTCTGAATAACGCAAAAATCAGAGAGCTTTCTGCGAAAGAAGCGGATCTTGAGCATCTTACCAATGAATTTGTGAGCCTAAACAAGCAGTTCAATGATGCGGTTGAAAAACGCAACGGCGCCGAAAAAAATGCGGCGATCAAAGCAGAGCAGCTTGCAGCCGCCGAGAGCGAGCAGAATCGCCTGCGTCAGGAGCTTTCCAATTTTGAAATCAGATATGCTCTGCTCCGTCAGCAGCTCAAAAAATCCGACGAGGATTTGGATGAGCTGAGAAAAGCGGGAAAACAGCAGGCATACGATTATGCCAATAAGGTCAGTGAAATGCAGGCTGATTTGGCGGCGGAAAAAATCAAGCTTAAAAAGCAGGTTCAGTTCCACCTTTTCCATATCAATCAGCTCGGCTCGTTGCTTGACGAGGTCAAAAAGGAATATGGTGAGGCCGTCTCATCTCTTGACGGGATTACGGATTCCGATAATTCCGACAATTCTGATAATTCTGTTGAATAACGAAAAAAGAAGCGGTAACTTAGGTTGCCGCCTCTTTTTTGGATAATCTGATTGTTTCGGTTAAACCACATATTCAGCCATAACGCATTTTGAGAGATTATAAAGCAGAAAACATGGACAAGCAAGGAGGATATCAACCTTGTTTTCCCTGTCGGCGGCACGTATTATTCATCTCACCTGACCCCCGACATGGTCAAGAAAGCGGCTGTTGCCGACAAGGGAACATATTATAAAGTTGTCATTCAGCTTTATGACGATAAAATCACAAGCCCCGCAAAGGGCAAGGGCTATGCGGGCGTTTTCAACACCGTCACCGCTTCAACCTTTGAGGATATCAACATTCCCGCCGTAACCTTTACTTCCGTTAAGGTCAACGGAATCAACGGTTCAATCGTTTGCTCGATTGATAAGGCGACAGGCAGAGTGACCGATATCACATTCAGAAACACCGATATTCTTGACCTTGCTGTTAAGGTCGCATTCGGCAATATGAACGCAGAATTTGCGCTTGCCGTTGAAGAAAGCTTTACAATTAAATATTGATAAGCATAAACGCAAAAAAGGCAGCGGCAAAAACCGTTGCCTTTTTTGCGTTTTCTATTGATACCGGAGCGGTTTGGTGATAGAATATTAATATAAAAATATCTTCACGGAGGAAAAAACATGATAAAACACATTGTATGCTTTAAGCTCAAAAATAACAGCCCCGAGGAATGCGAAAAGGCAAAGGAAGTTTTGCTTTCAATGCAGGGCAAGGTTCCCGAGCTTCGGGGGATAACCGTCGGAATTGATTTTCTTCATTCCGAGCGTTCATATGATTTGATTCTTGAGGTTCTGCTTGATAATGCGGCGGCTCTTGAAAGCTATCAGAACGACCCTTATCATTGCTCGGTTGTCAAAAAGCATATGCATTCGGTCAGAGAATCCAGCGTTGCAGTCGATTATGAGATAGGAGAATAAACATGCAGCTTCTTGAAATCAACAAAGAGAATTATATCGGTCAGGCTGACCCGTTTATTCTTGAAACAAACGGCAGATTTTATATTTACACCACGGGTTCCGATGGAATTTATGCCTATTCCTCCGATGAACTGCTCAGCGGCTGGCGTTTTGAGGGCAGGGTATTTACATATCCCGATGTCTATGATTTCTGGGCACCGTCGGTCATTGAAATTGACGGAACATATTACATGTATTGCTCTTTTGAGTTTGAGGGCGACATTCCCGACGAGGGCGGTCACAAGCAGACCATGTTTGTTTCTTCAAGCAAGAATCCGCTCGGTCCGTTTGAAAACGCAAAACAGCTTTTGCACCCGTTTTCAATTGATTCCCATGTCGTAAAGAACGAAAGCGGACTTTTCATTTTCTATTCAACCAACCGCTTTGACTCCGACCGTCCCGGAACATATATAGCCGTTGACAGGCTTCTCGACCCCGAGACTGCCGAGGGCAAGCCCGTAACCCTTGTTGTGCCGACGCTTGACGAAGAAATTTTCAGGCGTGACAGATATAAAAAAGGCGTTCATTGGCATACAATTGAGGGGGCGTTCTATTTCAGAGAGGGCGATTGGCATTATCTGATGTATAGTGGCTCCTGCTATGAAAATGAGAATTATTTTATCGGCTACGCAAGGGCAAAAACCGATGAAACCGATTTAACAAAGATAAAATTTGAGAAATATCCCGATGATAAGACCTATGCTCCCGTCATGCGAAGCAATGAGTGGGAGGAGGGAACGGGTCACCATTCGATGATAAAGCACGGCGGCGAATGGTACGCCGTCTATCATGCCCGAAACAAAGAGGCAGACGGTCTCAACGGCGACAGACGCAACGCCCGAATCTGCCGGATGAATGTTAATGACGGAATTATTACTGCGGACAGAAAACAGTTTGAGGTTTGACGCAAAAAGAATAAAACTGACGCTATAAAACCAAGAAATACATATTCTGAATAATATAAAGGATGGTGGTTTGTGATGATTAAAAAGACAGCGAAAAAACTTGTCGGCAAGATCGTCAATAAGGTTACAACCGTAACATCTCAGGGTACTTCGCAGAGCGGGATCGGAACATTCACTTCCTCTGCGGAAATGTCGGCGCTTTGCCGCAGGACTGCCGCAGAGAGCATTGTTATGCTCAAAAACAAGGATTCGGTTTTGCCGATTACGCCCGACAGAACCGTTTCGGTTTTCGGCAGAGTTCAGAATGATTATTTTTATGTCGGTTACGGCTCGGGCGGCGATGTCAAAGCGCCTTATAAGGTCAGCCTTATGCAGGGTCTGAGAAACTGCGGCAAGATTGAGATTAACGAGCTTCTTGCAAGAACCTATGAGAACTGGGGCGAGCAGAATCCCGTTGATGACGGCTTTTGGGGTCATTGGCCGATGAGCTACGACGAAATGCCCGTTGATTTTTCAATGGCAAGAACCGCCGCTTCCTCATCGGACACGGCAATCGTAGTTTTGGGCAGGGCTGCGGGCGAGGACAGAGAGAATAAGCTTGAAAAAGGCAGCTATTATCTCACCGACACCGAAAAACAGCTTCTTGATTCAGTAACCTCCGCTTTTGATAAGGTCGTTTTGCTCCTCAACTGCGGCAGCATAATTGATATGTTTGAAATTGCCGAATACGGCGACAAAATTTCTTCAATTCTTTATGTATGGCAGGGCGGCATGGAGAGCGGCAATGCCGTTGCGGATGTGCTTTGCGGCGATGTTTCTCCGAGCGGCAAGCTGACCGACACCATCGCTTCAAATTACAGCGATTATCCCGGAAGCTCCGATTTCGGCGCAAGAGAGTTTAACTGCTACACCGAGGATATCTATGTCGGCTACCGTGGCTTTGAAACCTTTGCAAAAGAAAAGGTTCTTTATCCGTTCGGCTTCGGACTCAGCTACACCGAATTTGCGGTTGAAAACGCCGAATGTTCGGTTAAAAACGGAAAAGTAACCCTGACCGCCGATGTCAGAAATACGGGCGTTTTCAAGGGCAAAGAGGTTTTGCAGGCTTATTTTGAAGCGCCGTGCGGCAGGCTCGGCAAGCCGTCAAGAGTTCTTGCGGATTTTGCCAAAACAAAGGAGCTTGCTCCGGGCGAAAGCGAAAAAGTTACTCTTGGCTTCTCAGTTGCCGATATGGCTTCTTATGATGACGAAATTGAATATTCATATATTCTCGAAAAAGGAATTTATAAATTCTATCTCGGTTCGGATGTCCGCTCGGCTTCGCTCTGCGGCGAATATGAGCAGGAAAAGAGCGAGATAATAAAGAGACTTTCTCAGGTTTCTGCGCCCAAGGCGGAGAACGCATTTGACCGCATAAAGTTTATTGACGGCAAGGTTGTAAAAGCTCCCGTTCCCACCGCAAAATATGACTTAAAAGAAATAATACTTAATAATCTGCCCGAGGAAATCCCTCAGACGGGCGATAAGGGCATAAAGCTCTCAGATGTCAAAGACGGCAAGGCTTCAATGCAGGAATTTGTAGCTCAGCTCAGCAACACCGAGCTTGAAGCGATAAGCAGGGGAGACTATATAATGAACAGCCCCCTCGGTGCACCGGGCAATGCGGGAACATTCGGCGGAGTGCTTGAATCGCTGAGAGAAAAGGGCGTTCCCGCCGCAACCACAACCGACGGCCCGTCGGGTATCCGAATCAACGAGGGAGCGTCGCTCCTGCCAATCGGAACGGCGTTAGCCTGCACATGGAACTGCGCCCTTGCCGAAGAACTCTATGAAAAAGTCGGCGAGGAGATGAAAAAGGTCGGTTCTGATGTTTTGCTTGCTCCCGGAATGAATATCCACAGAAATCCGCTTTGCGGCAGAAATTTTGAATATTTCTCCGAAGATCCGCTCCTTACGGGCAGAATTGCCGCCGCAATCGTCAGGGGCGTTCAGAAAACGGGCGTTTCCGCCTGCCCGAAGCATTTCGCATGCAACAATCAGGAGACGAACAGAACCCATAACGATTCAAGGCTGTCCGAAAGAGCGCTTCGTGAAATCTATCTCAAAGGCTTTGAGATTTGCGTTAAAACGGCGAAGCCTTGGAACATAATGACCTCTTACAATAAGATTAACGGCGTTTGGGGTCATTATAACTATGAGCTTTGCGTTCGCATTCTCAGGGGCGAATGGGGCTTTGAGGGCAGCATAATGACCGATTGGTGGATGCGTTCGTCAAAGTCGCCCGAATTCCCGAACCTCAAAGACCAGGCTTACAGAGTCAGGTCGGGAGTCAATGTGCTGATGCCGGGCGGTGAAAGAACGGGCAGAAGGAAACCCGACGGAACTCTGCTTAAAACTCTCGGCAAGCCCGACGGCATCACCCTCGGCGAGCTTCAGCAGAACGCCGCTCATGTTCTTCAATTTATCATGAACAGCTATGCGATGAAAAGGTAAAATATATCGTGTTGTGAATAATCAAGACGGAAATCTTCGCAAAAGGGTTGTCGCAATAAGATGAAGAAGCCGTTTTCTTCCGACGACGGTGTATCAAGATACTCCGAGTCGGAAAAAACGGCTAAAAAGAAACAATATAAAAAACAATACTAAAATATAATTAAGCAACCTGTATTACACGATGATAAATCGAAAATACAAGTTGCTTTTTATTATCCTATTGAATCAGTTTCTTTTGTTCTTCGCTTATTGCGGCAATCCGATATTTATTGCATTTTTTCCTGCTTGACTTTATGATCAACTATATGTCGCTTAGCAAGCTCTGCGGTAACTTCATCAATTGTTATGCCTGCGTCAATCATCATAACCGTGATGTGATAGAGCAGATCGGCGATTTCAAATACGGTTTCCGCCTTGTCGCCGCCCTTTGCGGCAATGATGACCTCGGTGCATTCCTCGCCGACTTTTTTAAGAATTTTATCCGTTCCTTTTTCAAAAAGATAGGTTGTGTATGAACCCTCTTTTTTCTCTGTCTTGCGGCCGACAAGCATTTTATAGAGGTTTTCATATGAAAATTCCTCTGTTTCGGGAGCGACGATGTCCTCAAAGAAACAGCTTTCGCTGCCCGTGTGGCAGGCAGGGCCGGCTTTGATAACCTCGATGAGCAGAGTGTCCCTGTCGCAGTCGGTTCTTATTGAAACAACCTGCTGAGTGTTGCCCGAGGTTTCGCCCTTGCGCCAAAGGCATTGACGGGAACGGCTGTAAAAGCAGGTCTTGCCCTCCTTGATTGTGATATCAAGGCTCTCTTTGTTCATGTAGGCAAGCATGAGAACCTTTTTGCTGTAATAATCCTGCACAATTGCAGGGATAAGTCCGTGCGAATTAAATTTAAGTTCAACCACTTTTTATATCCTCATCTCTATATTATTGTTATTAAGATAACGCTTCAAATCCATAATGTCAACCTCTTTGAAGTGGAAAATTGAAGCGGCAAGGCCTGCGTCTGCACAGTTTGCTCTGAAAAGCTCAAGAAAATCCTCTTTTTTGCCTGCGCCGCCGCTTGCGATAACGGGGATTGAAACAAGGTCGCTGATTTTTTGGAGCATTTCAATGTCAAAGCCCTGCTTAACGCCGTCAGTGTCAATGCTGTTAACAACAAGCTCGCCTGCGCCGCTGTTTTCGCCCTGCTTTGCCCATTCAAGAGCGTCAATTCCCGTGTCGATTCTGCCGCCCTTGCTGAAAACATGAAATTTTCCGTCAACACGCTTTATATCCATTGAGAGCACGACGCATTGGTCGCCGTATTTCTTTGCGGCTCTTTCAATCAGAGACGGGTCGTTGATTGCGCCCGAGTTAACGGACACCTTGTCTGCGCCGCATTTGAGAACACGGTCAAAATCGTCAAGAGTGTTGATGCCGCCGCCGACCGTCAGCGGAATGAATATTTCTCCCGCCACCTGTTTCAATGCGTCTGTGAAAAGCGAGCGGTTCTCAAACGATGCGGTAATATCATAAAAAACAAGCTCGTCAGCGCCACTGTCGTTATAAAAATGAGCAAGCTCAACGGGGGATGCAACATCCTGAATCCCTTCAAAATTAACGCCTTTAACAACTCTGCCGTTTCTGACATCAAGGCAGGGTATTATTCTTTTTGTAATCATTTTTCATTACCTCCGGCAGCTTCAAGAGCTTCTTTCAGGCTGAGCCTGCCCTCATAGACGGCTTTGCCGACGATTGCGCCGTAAATGCCCATTTTGCGAAGCTCCTTTATTTCATCGACGAAAGTGATTCCGCCCGAAGCGATAATGTTAATGCCCTCAATGGCTGAAAGCTCGGAATAGACTTCAAGATTCGTGCCGCTGAGCATTCCGTCCTTTGAAATGTCGGTGTATATTACCGTTGAAACGCCGCTGTCACGGAGCTTTTTGCAGAACTCAACGGATTTTATCGCCGTTGTTTCCTGCCAGCCGCTGACGGCAACAAGACCGTTTTTGGCATCAACGCCAACGGCAATTGCGTCGCCGAATTTCTTGACGGATTTTTCAACAAAGGAATAATCACGAACCGCCGCCGTGCCGAGAATAACTCTCTTAACGCCGAGCGAAAGGTAATCTTCAATTCTTTTCATGTCTCTGATGCCGCCGCCGACCTCAATGAAAAGCCCCTTGATTTTTGCGGCTTCTCTGATTGCGTCGAAGTTAACGGGAGCGCCGCTTTTTGCGCCGTCAAGGTCAACCATGTGCAGGTTGACCGCCCCGTCCTGCATGAATTTCTGAGCCATTTCGGCGGGGGAATCGGCATAGACCTTAACATTTGCATAGTCGCCCTTAGTCAGCCGAACGACCTTGCCGCCGAGAATGTCTGTTGCGGGAAATATCTGCATAATTTTCACCTTATATCTCTGAAAATGCTTTGAGAAGAGCTAAGCCCTTTGCGCCGCTCTTTTCGGGGTGGAACTGCATTCCGTAGACACTGCCGCTGCGGACTACCGCAGGAACTGCCGCACCGTATTCGGCGAGAGCAAGCGTGCTTTCCATGCAGTCACGGGCATAAAACGAATGGACGAAATACATATAATCGCCCGGAGTTATGTATTTGAAAATCGGGTCATCTTTAACAAGATTCAGTTTGTTCCAGCCCATGTGAGGGATTTTAAGATTGTGGGGAATATGACCCTCAAGAGGGCCGACATAGCCCTTTATCAGCCCAAGTCCCGCATGAGCGCCGTATTCAAAGCTTTTTTCAAACAGAAGCTGCATTCCGAGGCAGATGCCGAGAATCGGTTTGCCCTCGGCGGCGAGAGAGCGCAGGAGCTTATCCATGCCGCAGTCACGCAGTTTCTTTGCCGCATCGCCGAATGCGCCGACGCCGGGCAGAATTATTTTATCAGCGGCGGCAATTTCTTCCTTGTCGCCCGTGATTTTGCATTCAATGCCGAGACTTTTGAGCGAGGAGGAGAGCGAAAAAAGATTTCCGCACCCGTAGTCAATAATTGCAATCATTACAGAATCCCCTTTGTTGACGGAATTTCTCCGCCAAGTGCTTCGTCAACAAAAACGGCTTTCGCAAGCGCTCTTGAAACCGCTTTGAAAATGCCCTCGATGATGTGGTGAGTATTTTTGCCTTCAAGCTGTTTTATGTGAAGCGTGATGTCGCTGTTGCGGACAAATGAAATGAAAAATTCCTCAACAAGCTCAGTATCCATTCCGCCAACGGAAGCGTTCGGAATGCTGACATCATAGTTCAGATATGCTCTGCCGCTGATGTCAACGCTTGCAAGGATAAGAGCCTCGTCCATCGGAAGCAGAAAACTGCCGTAACGGGTGATGCCTCTTTTTTCTCCGATTGCCTGAGCAAAAGCCTTGCCGAGAACGATTCCGATGTCCTCAACGGTGTGGTGATAGTCAACCTGAGTGTCGCCCTTGCAGCTTACCGACAAATCAAATCTGCCGTGGCGTGCGAAAAGCTCAAGCATATGATTCAGAAAACCGCAGCCTGTGTCAATTTCGCTCTTGCCCGTGCCGTCAAGGCAGAGCTTCAGCGAGATGTCGGTTTCATTGGTTTTTCTGTTAATTTCCGCCTGTCTCATTTCTTTTCCTCCAATATTTCTTTTATCGATTTAATCAGAGTGTCCATATCTTCGTCTGCGCCAACGGTTATGCGAAGATAATTGTCGATTTTCGGCTTGTTGAAATAACGGACAAGTATTCCTCTTTCACGAAGCTTTGCAGCAAGCTCCGAAGCGTTTATTCTGTCGCTTGAAGCGAAAATGAAGTTTGATTTTGAATCCGTGCAGTTGAAGCCAAGCTCTCTGAGCTGAGCCTTTACCTTTTC
>CAYXVM010000008.1:0-21754 GCA_964468465.1 uncultured Clostridium sp. | reverse complement strand
TGTCAAAGAGAAAAATGCCCGAATGTGCGTGAGATATTGTATTTCAGACATATTCAATGCTGTTAAAAAAACTATTGTTTTTAACAACAATAAATAATATTGTTAAAAATTTTTAAAACATTAAAATAAAAGTTCATATTTCTATTGACATTTCAAAAGTCTTATGTTAAAATAACTGTCGTTCCGAAAATGCGGGTGTAGTTCAATGGTAGAATCCCAGCCTTCCAAGCTGGTTGTGTGGGTTCGATTCCCATCACCCGCTCCATTTTTATGCGCTTGTAGCTCAGCTGGATAGAGCAACTGCCTTCTAAGCAGTGGGTCAGGGGTTCGAGTCCCTTCAAGCGCGCCATGCTGCGGCTTTTCAAAGCCGCAGTTTCTGTGAATGGTGGCTGTAGCTCAGTTGGTTAGAGTGCCAGGTTGTGGCCCTGGAGGTCGTGGGTTCGAATCCCATCAGCCACCCCATTAAATTGCAGTTTACGCAAAGCTTTCCGCTTTGCGTATTTTAATAAACAGACCTTTTTTATATTGGGGCGTAGCCAAGCGGTAAGGCACGGGACTTTGACTCCCGCATCCGCTGGTTCAAATCCAGCCGTCCCAGCCATGTAAAAGCCTGAATTGTCTGCCGGACAATTCAGGCTTTTTGCAATGAAATTCACCCTTTGGGTTAATGAAATATTGCTTCGCAATATGAAATACGCCTGCGGCGTGTGAAATCGCTGCAGCGGTGGATTTATCATTGCCATCATAAAACAACAGCTTTTGCGGAGCAATAATAATCGGTCATAGGCGGAGCCTATCCTTAATTTGCGAAGCAAACTTCATTTTTGTAAAAAAGCGGGCGACCACACAGGGTCGCCCCTACCTTCATGTGCCGCAGGCACACTTCATTTCTTCATTTGATTCGGTGCTGTCCCTACGGTTTGTTTGTCATTTTTAAAATCTTATTGCTTACCGCATCAACAAAAACAAGCACCTCGTCCTCGCCGAGCATACAAACGGCAAGGCGGCAAAGTCTCTCTCTGCCGTCAATTTCCGCAAGGCAAAGTTCGGAGCTTTTCAGAACAAGTTCATCGGGCAGAATCGGGCGGATATCCGCATTCCCCGAATAGTTGACAATATCCGTTCTGTAATTTCTGATGTACTCAAAAGCGTTAAAATAAGTCACCTCGCCGCTCGCAAGGCAGACGCTCAATTCAATGCACGAAGTGAGCAGGAGAATCCCGTTAACCCTCGGAGCAAAAACAAAAACGCAGGTCATCTCCTCCTGATTCTCCTCAAAAAACTGAATATCAAAATATCCGTGCTTATTCAGAAACTCAGAAGCGATTCTTTGCCCCTGAGCCGCCGAATAAGCGCTTTTACTGCACGGCATGGGATTCACAAGGCGCATCAGCATTCCGCCCTTTTTGCTGATTTCCGCCGCCGCATCGTCATGGAAAAAGGAATAAACCTCTGTTCCGCTTTCGTCCTTTAAAACGCCGCCTCTCAGAAGCACCGGCTCAATTCCGAGCGCATCTCCCGCTTTTTCTCTCGCTTCTTCCTCTGTCACGCTCTCCGAATCCGCAAGAAAAGCCGACTTTTTTCTGCCAGGATAAGCCGAGGCAGTCAGCGAAAATAATTCTTCCTCGTTCCCGTTTGAATAATCAAGATAATCCTCAAAATACGGAGTTTCATTTTTATTGAATACCTCGCCGTGCTCGCTGAGCGAATATTCTCCGCTCAGAACCGCCGATGAAACGCCGCTGAGATGATAATAGACCTCCATTGCGTAATCCGAAAGCTTCAGCGCCGCCGAGCGCTCATTCTCGCTCCCCGAAAAACTTTCCGCAAAATCATAGGCCTTTTCGCCAAAGCCGATTATATTCTTTGCTTTTTCGCCGTCAAAACAGGCTGAAGCCGCAACCGCTCCGAGCGCACGGGAGCAGACATATGCCGAGCTGTCCTGAACCGTGTCGGCGGTTGAAACGCCCATAAGCCGAAGCCCTCCGCTCAGCTCACGGTAATATTCACAGAGCGAAACAAGCCCCGTTAGTCTCACTCTTTCAAGCGTTTCTTCATAATCTGCTTTTGCTCTCTGAGATATATAACCGCTGAGCGCAAGCACTGCGCACAGCGCCGAAAAATACGAAACGATTCTAATAAACTTACGCCGCCTCATAAAAAAATCACCCTGCTTTCACTATAAAGTGTTGCAGGGTGAAAATTTTTTATTCAAGGTAATATTTTTTGCCGCAGAGCAGAGTTAAATCATGCTCTCCTCCCACGACTCAAACGGCTTTATGCCGAAAATCGAGGCAACGGTGGGAGCGACATTGGCAAGGCCGAAGCTGCCGTCTTTGATTTGATATTCATTTTTTGAATAAATGATAAACGGAACGGCGTTGAGCGAATGGGCTGTTCTGACCTGAACAACGCCTTTCTTATTCTTTTCAAGCATTTCGTCTGCATTGCCGTGGTCAGCCGTGATAAGAACGGTAAATCCGCATTCATCCGCCGCCGCAAGAACTCTGGCAAGCCCGAGGTCAACCGCTTCAACGGCAACGATGGTTGCGTCAAGGCTTCCCGTATGGCCAACCATATCGCCGTTGGGGTAATTGCAACGGATAAAGTCATACTTGCCGCCCTTCATGGCGTCGATAACCGCATCCGTAACCTCTGCCGACTTCATCCAGGGGCGCTCGTCAAATGAAACTCTGTCAGAGGGGATTTCCATATAGGTTTCAAGCTCCTCGCTGAACTTTTCGCTTCTGTTTCCGTTCCAGAAATAGGTTACATGGCCGTATTTCTGAGTTTCGGAAACTGCAAACTGAGTCATTTTGTGAGCAACAAGCAGCTCGGAAAGAGTATCCTTGATTTCGGGCGGGTTAACGAGATAATTCTTCGGGAGCTGCAGGTCGCCGTCATACTGAAGCATGCCTGCATAGGCAACATCGGGCTTTGCTCCACGGTCAAATTTATCAAAATCGTCATAATCAAAAGCCATGCTGAGCTCGAGCGCTCTGTCGCCACGGAAATTGAAGAGAATTACGCTGTCGCCGTCTTTGATTCTGCCCACGGGCTCGCCGTTTTCGGCGATAACAAATGGAGGCAAATCCTGGTCGATAACTCCCGCAATTTCGGCACGGTAGGTTTCAATGGCTTCCTTTGCCGAAGCAAACTGTCTGCCCTCACCCTTGACATGGGTTTCCCAGCCGAGCTTAACCATATTCCAATCCGCCTCATAGCGATCCATGGTGATTTTCATTCTGCCGCCGCCCGAAGCGATTCTTGCATCAAACGAACCGTCCGAAAGCTCGGCAAGCTTTGCTTCAAGCTGTTCAACATAGACAAGAGCGGAGGTTGCGGGAACATCTCTGCCGTCAAGCAAAATGTGAACTCTTGCGGACTTTATGCCGCATTCCTTTGCCTTTTCGAGCATTGCAAAAAGATGAGAAATGTTTGAATGAACATTGCCGTCGGAAAGCAGACCGATAAAGTGCATTGAAGAACCGTTTTCAACGCAGTTGGCTGAAAGCTTTTTCCACGCCTCGGACTCATAAATTTTGCCCGACTCTATTGATTCGTTAACGAGCTTTGCGCCCTGAGAATAAACCTGACCGCAGCCGAGCGCATTGTGGCCGACCTCGGAGTTGCCCATATCGTCGTCCGACGGAAGGCCGACAGCCGTTCCGTGCGCTTTAAGACGGGTGTTGGGGCATTCCTTTAAAAGCCTGTCAAGCACGGGTGTGTTTGCAAGTGAAACGGCGTCGCCGAGACCTGTTTTTGAAAAACCCACGCCGTCCATAACAACAAGAAGAACTTTTTCTGACATTTCAGTTTCCTACCTTTTATAACAAGTCGGGTAAAGAGACGAACGCCGCTTTACCCGCTCCGATTTTTTTATTTGCTTGCCGCTTCAACAATCTTTGCGAATTTCTCCGCAACAAGTGAAGCTCCGCCGATAAGTCCGCCGTCAACATCATACTGAGCAAGAAGCTCTGCGGCGTTGCCGTCGTTCATCGAACCGCCGTACTGGATAACGAAATGATCGGCGGCGTCCTTGCTGTAAAGCTCGGCGATAAGCGAACGGATAACCGAGCAAACCTCGTTTGCCTGCTCGGGAGTTGCGGTAAGACCCGTTCCGATAGCCCAAACCGGCTCATATGCGATGATGATATTTGCAAGCTCAGCCTCAGAAACGCCCGAAAGAGCAACCTTGGTCTGCTTTCTGACGATTTCATCGGTGATGCCAAGCTCTCTCTCGCCGAGAACCTCGCCGACGCAGAGGATTACTTTAAGGCCTGCATTGAGAGCGGCTCTGACACGGTCACGAACCGTCTCGTCGGTCTCGCCGAAATACTGTCTGCGCTCGGAGTGGCCGATGATAACATAGGGAACGCCCGCCGCCTTAAGCATCTGAGCGGAAACCTCGCCTGTGAAAGCGCCTTTTTCAGCCCAATGGCAGTTTTCTGCGCCGATTTTGATGTTTGAGCCCTCGGCAGCCTCCATGGCGGCGTAAAGGTCAATGTAAGGAGTGCAAAGAATAACCTCGCAGTCAGCGCCCGCAACAAGGAGCTTCATCTGCTCAATAAGAGCCTTTGTCTGCTCGGGAGTGTTGTTCATTTTCCAGTTGCCCGCAATGACGGGTTTACGAAGTGATTTATCCATAAATTAAACTTCCCTTCAATGTTTTCAATAGTAACAATCCGATTGCCATTTGAGCGGATTTTCGTCAATGTATTGCCAGATTTCATCATAATCCGATTGGTTGCGGATTATGTGGTCGTGATAGGAACGCTGCCAGACAGGGAAACCGACTTGTTTTGAAATTGAGCCTTTGAACTGCTTAACTAACCTTGAAACTGTAGGGGCGACCTGCGGTCGCCCGTATTCATCGGACAAAATCATTATTATTATGTGGATATGATTCGGCATGACAACATATTTATCGATAGCAACAGCGTTATAAATCGTACTGATTTTATTTATCTCATAATCAACCAGTTTCCCGATTTCAGATAACGGCGGTTCATTCGGGCGAACACAGTTCGCCCCTACGCTGTTCCAGAACAATTTCTTCTTTTCCTTTGTGCACAGCGTTACGAAATATGCACCGCATGAAGAATAATCATATCCGTTTAACCTTATTGATTTCCGTTTCGGCAATACATCGGTATTTTGCATTATTATTTATCGTTAACTGCCTCGATGCCGGGGAGAGCTTTACCCTCAAGGAATTCGAGTGATGCGCCGCCGCCGGTTGAAATGTGGGTCATCTTGTCGCCGAAGCCGAGGGTGTTAACAGCAGCCGCAGAATCGCCGCCGCCGATGATTGTAACTGCGTCTGTCTCTGCAAGTGCCTTTGCAACTGCGATTGTGCCGTTTGCAAGAGAGGGATTCTCGAAAACACCCATGGGTCCGTTCCAAACAACTGTCTTTGCCGACTTAACCTCGCCTGCGAAAAGCTCGCAGGTCTTGGGGCCGATGTCAAGACCTTCCATGTCTGAGGGAATCTGATCTGCGGGATAGTCAATTGTGTCGATGGGAGCGTCAATGGGGTCGGGGAAATCCTTAGCGCAGAGAGTATCAACGGGAAGAAGAAGCTTAACGCCCTTTTCTTCTGCCTTTGCAAGCATATCCTTGCAGTAGTCAATCTTGCTTTCGTCAAGCAGAGATTTGCCGACATTGTAGCCCTTTGCGGCAAGGAAGGTGTAAGCCATGCCGCCGCCGATGATGAGAGTGTCGGCTTTATTAAGAAGATTTTCAATAACATTGAGCTTGTCGGAAACCTTTGCGCCGCCGAGAATGGTGACGAAGGGTCTTTCGGGATTTTCAACGGCATTGCCGAGATATTTAAGCTCCTTGCCCATAAGGTAGCCTACTGCGGCTTCCTCAACGAAAGCGGTTACGCCGACGGTTGAGCAATGTGCTCTGTGAGCTGCGCCGAATGCGTCGTTAACATAGATATCGCAAAGGCTTGCAAGATCCTTTGAGAAAGCCTCGCCGTTCTTTGTCTCCTCGGAGCGGAAACGGGTGTTCTCAAGAAGAACAACATCGCCGTCTTTCATTGCTGCAACAGCTGCCTTTGCATTCTCGCCGACAACGGTATCGTCAGCGGCAAAAACAACCTCTTTGCCGAGCTTCTCGCTGAGTCTCTTTGCAACGGGAGCAAGTGAGAACTTTGCTTCGGGGCCGTTCTTGGGCTTGCCGAGGTGAGAGCAGAGGATAACCTTTGCGCCGTCATTTATAAGCTTCTGAATCGTGGGGAGAGCTGCGTTGATTCTGTTTTCGTCGGTGATAACGCCGTCCTTGAGAGGAACATTGAAATCACAGCGAACAAGAACTCTCTTTCCCTTTGCGTTAATGTCGTCAACTGTTTTTTTGTTAAGTAAGCTCATTTGTGTCAATCCTTTCAGAATTTGTGTTTTGTCGGCAAAAAAACATTGCCGGGCACATACTTTACCAAATATATATTTTATATTATTATGTCAATTTTTTCAAGTATTATTTATCGGCAAAACGCCGAATATATGCCGATTTTGCATTAAAGTTTTATAAAATAGCGGATTTAATCGGCGTGTTCTTCCGTAACAGCGGCTCAAAGGCGCAAAAAGTCTCTTTTCCGTCTTGACTTTACATTCCGTTTTTGATAAAATATGTACTGCTCGTTAAGCCGCCGTAAGGCGCAGACGATGAGCAATTGAATATCAGCCCCGATAGTTCAACGGATAGAATAAGGTCCTCCTAAGACTTAGATATCGGTTCGATTCCGGTTCGGGGTGCCATTAAAAAACCGTGAAGCCTTAAAAGATAAGGTTTCGCGGTTTTTTGCTTTTATTTTTTATTTTTTCTGAGACGCTTTATCATGATGATTCCGCAGGCAACAAAAGTAAGCCCCACAAGTGCCGAAAAAACCGTCGGCAGAATGACGGGCGATCCGATCAAACCTGCCACACCGACGACTCCTCCTTGTAAAAAAAACGAAAAAATCGAAACCACACAGGCAATACGATAAAGACCGAACAGAATAAGCACAACCCCAAGAATCCAACCGTAATTTTTAAAAGCCGATTCGCCTTTACTCATAATCTTGTCCGCAGTATTATTGCTTTCTTCCTCCTGAGGCGGAAGAAACTCTTCCTTACTGTCATCCAAAAGATAATCGGTTGAAACCGAAAATATTTTCGCAATCTCCGGAAGCTTTGCCGACTCGGGAACGCTGTCGCCCGTTTCCCACTTTGAAACCGACTGACGGGAAACCGAAAGTTTTTCGGCAAGCTCATCCTGTGACCAACCTAACTTCTTCCTGAGTGTTAAGATCTTTTCGTTAATTTTCACGCTGTCTCCTCCTTGTAAAAGCTTAGGCAGAATTATAGCAAAGGCATATCCGAAAAGCAATACACCGTGCCCGACAATTTCGCAACCGGCAGTTGCAATTGGTTGCGAAGTCGTTTTTCTGAACACTCCTCAACAGAAAATCAGCCGAAAATCACCGGTTTTTCCAACAAAACCGGGTCTCCGGCTGATTCTGTGTGTTTACGCAGATTTTTTATTCTTCCCAGTTTTTTTGCTGCTCATCATTTTTCTTTTGCATACGCTTCTTGATAAACTTTGGCGTAATCTTATCGATAAACTGACCCAGCTTTTCATACTCAGCTTCGGCTTTGGCGGCGTCCTCTTCAAGGCGCTTATCCATATTATAATACAGTATATTTACGCCACATTTCGGGCAGGTTTCTTTGAGATAGAAAACACTCAGCTTTTCACCGCATTTTGGGCATTTATTATCCATCAGTCATTACCTCCCGAAACCTCTATGCTCTTTTCTTTTCTGCGCTCGCCGATTTCCTTTTGTATTGTCTCAAGCTTCTTGCCGGTGAGGTCATAGAAGGCATAGGGGACAAGGGACAAAAGATTTAAAACGGGAGGAATTATTGTTATCAGAGCCCAGAGCCAGAAGCGTGTGTTGACTCCCGATTCGACAAGCTGCCATTCGTCGTTTATGCTCTGAAGTCCGATTATCGGCATGATTAAGGTCGCAATAGCAGTTGAAAATGAGCCTGTGAGCTTTGCGATAAAGGTAAGGAATGAGAATGTTATACCCTCGTTTCGCTCGCCCGTTTTCCACTCCACATAATCAACGGTGTCGCCAATCATCTTTGTCGGAACAACACTGCTTATTGCGCTTGTGAATGAGGTGAAAATGCCCTGAAGAGCCAAAAGAGGAACAATAACCTTGGCGTTTGTGTAAAATCCGCTGCCCAGAGCAAATATCACCGCACCGACTGCGGCATTGATAAAGCCGCAATATATTACAATTCTTTTTGACGAGAACCGTTTTTCGATTTTCGGTATTAACATATAAGTTGCAAAGTTTACTATTGTGCCGGGGACGCCCGCAAGAAGAGACAGCGAGGCAAAACCCAGCGAGTATATGTAATAATACTGTGAAAACGTTCCGCCGATTCCTCCGAGTGTGCTGAGCACGCTGGAGATTACTATCAAAAGCAGGGGCTTGTTGTTTTTCAGACTGCGGAATATTGTGAAAAATCCGTCTTCTTTTGTGGACTGAACAACTCTTTCTTTGGTGCAAAGACCCGAAAGAGAGAACAGAAAGGTTCCCAAAGTGCCTGCGACAATGCCCATGATAAGGAAAATCTGCGAAAGCGTGATATTAATAATTTTATTGTTGCTAAGGTCAATCATAACGGGAATAAGAATACCGACAAGACCGCCGATAATGCCCGAAATAAAACGGGCGCTCGTGATGGCACGGCTTCTGTCTTCGGGGTTGGGAGAAATAGCCGCCGAAAGTCCCCAGAACGGAATGTCGCCTATCGTGTAGAAAAACTCCCACAAAAAGTATGCGACATACATAAAGACGATTTTGATTGTTGTTGAAGTGACGTCTTTAAGAAGCTCGCCGCCGGAGAAAAGAAAAATCGTGACTATGGAAAGAGGAAGCGGCACAAAAATAAGATAGGGTCTGAGCTTACCGTAGCGTGTTCTGGTTCTGTCAACGATTGAGCCCATAAGCGGGTCGTTCAGCGTGTCCCATGTGCCCATGATAAGAACCATGGTTGCGACAGCCGCAGCCGGTATGCGGCATACGGTGACAAGGAAAAATGTCAGCTGACCCCGAACTAAGTTATAGCCCATGACCTGGCCGCCGTTAGCTACGCCGTAAAGAGCGGTTTCTTTAATACCGACATAATGCTTTTCGGTGTTTACTTCATTCAACTTATATTTCCTCCCTTGCGATTTATATAAAAATATTATCACATAAAATCTCAGGTGTCAATTATACAAAATCAATGTTTCTGCCTCATAATGTTTGCCGATCAACAGAGTAAAACGATTTGACATATATGTTTTTGAAATGTATAATGGAACCGTTAAAATCCGCCGTGATTGACGGTAACGGGATAAGCCGTTTCAATGCCCGGCTGATATCACTTTTTCATATTAACGATAATGCGAAAAGGAGCTTTGATATGAACCGTATTATTCCCAAACCGAAAGAAATTAATTATTCCGACGGCTTCAAAACGCTCGGCAAAGACAGCGTTATATTTATTGATGACCGCTTTGCGGAAATAAAGGATATTCTGACCGAGGAATTTCCCGCTTTAAGCTCCTGCCGCTTTGCGGAAAATCCCGATGGCGGGGCGGATATCCGCTTTTTATTCAATCCGTCAATCAAAAAAGAGGGATATTCCGTAAAGGCGCTGCCCTCGGAGCTTGAAATCGAAGCAAGCGGCTATGCGGGAGCATTTTATGCCGTTCAGACGCTGAAACAGGCTGTTTATTTTGAATCAAAAGGCGAAGAAACGAAGCTTCCCTGCATGAAGATAACCGACGAGCCCCGCTTCAGGCACAGAGGTCTCTCTCTTGACGAATCACGGCACTTTTTCGGCATGAACGAAGTCAAACGCCTGCTCAGACTCATGGCATTTTATAAGCTGAATGTTTTTCATTGGCATCTGACCGATGATCAGGGCTGGAGAATCGAAATCAAAAAATATCCCCTGCTGACCGAAATCGGCTCAAAAAGAAAAGACACAAACATTCACGGATGGAGATCCGCCGATATGGAGGGCAAGCCACACGAAGGCTTTTACACTCAGGACGAAATCCGTGAGATAGTTGCATACGCTGAAAAGCTCAACATAACAATTATCCCCGAAATTGATATGCCCGCCCACTTTGCCGCAGCAATGGCGGCTTATAACTACCTCGGCTGCCGTGAGATTCCCTGCGAGGTTCATTGGTTTTTTGCAGGCTATGTTCCGAAACAGATGGGCTGGGAGGATTGGAACCGCTCCTGCTGTGCGGGCAAAGAAAGCACATACAGCTTTATTTTTGATGTTATCGATGAAATTGCCGAGCTGTTTCCTGCACCGTATTTTCACATAGGCGGCGACGAAGCACCGAAAGACGAGTGGAAGAAATGCCCCGAATGTCAAAAGAGAATGAAAGAAAACGGGCTTTCGGATGTTGAACAGCTTCAGGGCTATTTCAACAACAGAATTGCAGAACATCTCAAATCAAAAGGCAAACGCCTTATTGTCTGGAACGAAGCTCTTGCGGCAGGCAATCTTGACAGATCCGTTATCGGTCAGTATTGGACGCCGCAAAAAGACCGCAATGTTCTCAAACATATCAAAGACGGCGGAGAAGTCATAATCAGCAAGCATCAGGCCTTCTATTACGATATGTGTTACAGCCAATATCCGCTGACCAACACTTATAAATTTGAGCCGTCGGACAAGATAATTCCCGAAAAATATATGGATAAGGTCATCGGCATGGAGGGCGAGGTCTGGACGGAATGGATAGATTCCGAAGAAAAGCTTGATGTTCAGATTTTCCCGAGAGCACTCGCACTTTCCGAAATCTGCTGGGCAACCGATAAAGCCAAGGATTTCAAAGATTTCCTCGGCAGAATGAATTATCACGAAAAGATTCTTGACGATATCGGAGTTAATTACGCCGAAAACGAGGTTTCGATGCCGAAAGGCTTCCTGAAACGCAAGAAAGAAATCAAAGAGTGGTATAAGTGCGACCAACACATTGATGTCAAGAAAAACCGCCTGCTCAAACAGAGCAAGCGGAAATAATAAAAACCAAACGCAAAAAGTGCCGGAGCTGCCCCGTTTGTCGGGTGATGCCGGCACTTTTTCTGTTTTTTATTGCAATATCTTATCAGGTATTACATTTGATATGATATTTGAGTATTAGGAAGTTTTATTTAAAAAACGAAAACGCCATAACAACAACGCCCAGAATGACCAGCACGATGCCCGTTGCCCTGTTGAGAGTTTTGGGCGTTGCTTTGTTTGCAAAAACAGCGGCGATTCTTGCCCAGATGAAAGTGAAAATGACGCAAAGAGCGAATATGAGCCAATCGGGCGAACCGCCGATTGAAAAATGCGAAACCGCTCCCGTCAGAGCGGTAAACGCCATGATAAATACGCTCGTTCCGACGGCGGTTTTAAGCTCATAGCCGAGAACACTCGTGAGAATTAACAGCATCATCATTCCGCCGCCCGCTCCGACAAAGCCGCAAATAAAGCCGATTACCGTTCCGCAAATTAGGGATTGAATAACTCTCTTTTTGGCTGAAACGGACTGCATGGCTTCCTTGGTTGTCATAACGGGTCTGACGATGAATTTAATTCCCAAAAGGAAGGTCATAAACACCGAAAAGTTGCCCATCGTCGTTGACGGCACAAGGCTTGAAACATAACTGCCGACAACCGTAAACACCAAGACGCTGAACATCATAACCAAGCCGTTTTTGACATCAAGGTTCTTGTTTTTGCCGTAGGTATAAGCCGAAACTGCGCTTGCAAGCACATCTGACGAAAGCGCAATTCCGACCGCCGTGTAAGGCTCAATGCCCAAAAAAGTGACGAGCATCGGCGTAATGACCGCCGCCGCACTCATGCCCGCAAAGCCAGTGCCGAGACCTGCGCCCATGCCCGCAAAAAATGTGACGGCAATTTTAATCAGCAAATCCATTTATTTTCTCTCCTTACAAATGCTTTCAAGATTCGTTCTTATTTTCTCAACAACGCCGCAGAACCGACTGCGGCTTTCTTCATCAATTCCGCTGAAAAGGCTTTCAAAAAATTCCGCCTGAACCTGTCTGCCCTTTTCAATGACGGGTTTTGCATTCTCCGTGCAAATCAGCACGGTCTTTCTTCTGTCCTTTGAATCGGGCATTCTTTCAAGCAAGCCCTCTTTGACGAGCTTTTCAACATTCACCGAAACAAGATTCGCTTTCAGCCCTCTGATTTCAACAATATCTCTCGCCGTGTTGTAATTCGGGTTGTTTGCAAGGAACATCAGAATGTCAAACGCCGTCTGCGGCATCTGAATTTCTCTGCAAAGCGGTCTGCACATTGCGCAGTAAGCTTCGAGCAGATTATGGGCAAATTTTATGCTTATATTATTCTCCGTAGCTCTCACTCCGATTAGTTCAATTTTGAACAATTCATTTTTGAACAGTATTATAGTACCCTTTTCGGCAAATGTCAACCAAAACGAAAAAAATATTGACATTGCCGCACCACGCTGATATAATAACAGCAGTTATATAACATGTGTTATTTATCAAGGAGGTTATGCCATGCCGCCGAAAACCAAATTCACTAAAGACGGTATAATCAATGCGGCATTTGAGCTTGTCAGAAGCCGTGGCGTGGATTCGCTCAGCGCAAGGTCGCTTGCAAAGGAGCTCGGCTCATCAACCGCACCGATATTCTCTGCGTTTTCAAGCATTGACGAGGTGCGTGCCGCCGTCACCGAAAGGGCGAAAGCACTATATGCGGAATACCTGAGAGAGGGTATGTGTCAGGCTACGCCTTTCAAAGGTGCGGGACTTTCCTATATCCGCTTTTCCAAGGATGAGCCTCAGCTTTTCAAGCTTTTGTTCATGCCCGACAATCCCGACGGCGGGCCGACTCATTTTCTGCCGTCAGGCGACGAGAATTTTCCCGCCGTGCTTGAAGCCTTACATTCAAAAACAAACATCAGCGAAGAAAACGCAAAAAAGCTGTATAATCATCTGTCGGTCTATGTCTACGGGCTTGCCGTTCTCAATGTGCAGGGCTGTTTTGTCTTTACGGACGATGACATTGACAGAATGCTGACGGAAGTATTTACGGCGCTGAAAAAGGAGATGCAAGATGAATAATATAATTGAAATAAACGGGCTGTGCAAAAGCTTCGGCAAGGTTAATGCCGTTAACGATCTCAGCTTCCGTGTTAAACAGGGTGAGCTTTTCGCATTCTTGGGCGAAAACGGCGCCGGCAAATCCACAACAATCAACATAATGTGCGGTCAGCTCAAAAAGGACGGCGGCAGAATTGTTATTGACGGGCTTGACCTTGATAAAAACCTCAACGGAATAAAATCAAAGCTCGGCGTTGTATTCCAGAACTCCGTTCTTGACAAATCCCTTTCGGTTTATGATAATCTTGAAAGCCGTGCGGCTCTTTACGGCATCTGCGGCGAAGCCTTCAAAAAGAGACTTGCCGAGCTTGCAAAGCTGCTTGATTTTGAGGATTTGCTCAAACGAACCGTCGGCAAGCTCTCGGGCGGTCAGAAAAGACGAATCGACATTGCAAGAGCGTTGCTCCACGACCCGAAAATTCTGATTCTTGACGAGCCGACAACGGGGCTTGACCCTCAGACGAGAAAACTGCTCTGGAGCGTTATCGGCGAACTGCGGAAGAATGAAAAAATGACGGTTTTTCTCACAACGCATTATATGGAGGAAGCCGCCGAAGCGGATTACATTGTTATTCTTGACAGCGGCAGGATTGCGGCGGAGGGAACGGCACTTGAGCTGAAAAACGCCTACACCGCCGATTTCATAACCCTCTACGGCGTTTCCGAGGAAGCTGTCAAGGCTCTCGGAGTTAAATACGAACAAATTCCGGGCGCTTTCCGTCTTTCCGTTCCGAACACCAAAGCCGCCGCAGAGCTTATTATCGGCAACCCCGGGCTGTTCAACGATTTTGAAATAACAAAGGGTAAAATGGACGATGTTTTTCTTAATGTCACAGGCAAAAAACTGACGGGAGGAGAAGAAAAATGAGAGAAATGAAAATACTTCTGAAGCGCAACATAAAGCTGTTTTTTAAAGATAAGGCGATGTTTCTGACCTCGCTTATCACACCCGTCATATTGCTTGTTTTATATTCAACCTTCCTTGGGAATGTTTATAGGGATAGCTTTTTATCCGCTTTCCCCGAGGGAGTGAGCATTGCGGATAAGCTTGCCGACGGCTTCGTCGGCGGTCAGCTTATTTCTTCGATTCTTGCCGTTTCCTGCGTCACGATATCGTTCTGCTCAAACATGCTCATGGTTCAGGACAAGGCCAACGGAAGCATTAAGGATTTAACAATATCACCCGTTAAAAGCCCCGTGCTTTCAATGAGCTATTATTTTGCAACCCTCATTTCAACCCTCATAATTTGCTACACGGCTACCGCTCTCTGCCTTGTTTATGCTGCAATCATCGGCAGTTACATGACTTTCGGCGACATTCTGCTGATTCTGCTTGATGTGTTCCTGCTCGTCATGTTCGGAACGGCTCTCTCAAGCATAATTAATTTCTTTTTGTCAACTCAGGGTCAGATTTCGGCAGTCGGAACCATAGTCAGCTCGGGCTACGGCTTCATCTGCGGCGCATATATGCCCATCTCCCAATTTTCCGACGGACTTCAGAAATTCATCTCTCTCCTGCCCGGAACCTACGGCACTTCGCTTATCCGCAACCACGCCATGAGGGGCGTTATTGCTGAAATCGAAAGTCAGGGCTTCCCCGTTGAAGAAATCAAAGATTCCATCGACTGCAATCTGTATTTCTTCGGCAGTAAGGTCAGCCTCGGAGCCGACTATGCGGTTCTTTGCGGCACAATCGCCGTTCTGATTGCGGTTTATATTCTTATGAATGTTATTAAGCTGAAAAAAGCGGTCAGAAATTCATAACCCAAAAAATACTTGTTTTTTTACCGGAATTATACTATTATATTTATATAATAAATTTTGAGAGGTGTCCCGATGAAAAAGCTTGTTTCGGTTTTACTTTCGGCAGCAATTGTTATTTCCTGCGTTTCCGTTATCGCTTCGGGAGCGGAAGAACCCGACCTCAGCTTCGCCGTGGCTTCGGATCTTCATTATAATGTGCCCGCAGAAGCGCTTGAGGGCGAAATTGACGATGAAATTTATTGGTATGCCAACAGGCGAGCCGCCATGGAAAACGAGAGCGGTCTTATCATCGATGAATTTCTCAATCAATGCGCCGAAAATGACGATTGCGATTTTATCCTGATTTCGGGCGACATTGCCGACCACGGAAAAACAATTCCGCAGGAGCATATTGACGCCGCCGCAAAATTTGCCGCTTTTGAAGAAAAGACGGGCAAACAGATTTATGTTATCAACGGCAACCATGACCTTGGCGAAGGAAGCGACACAACGAGAGAAGATTTCATGAGAATTTATGCAGATTTCGGCTTTGACGAAGCTCTGGCTACCGACCCCGGAACCTGCTCATACACTGCAAATCTCGGCAGCAAATACAGGCTCATTGCCCTTGACAGCTGCACCGAGGGCGGCGGAACAGCCGACGGGCTAACAGCCGATAAGCTCGATTGGGTTCGCATTCAGGCTTCTCAGGCAAAGGCCGACGGCAGATATCCCATTCTGATGATGCATCATAATCTGCTTGACCATATGCCCATGCAGAGAATTTTCAGCAAGAATTTTATAGTTCGTTTCCACCGCTCAACCGCCGAGTTTTTCGCTGATTGGGGAATAAAGCTTGTGTTAACGGGTCATGAGCATTGCAGCGACGCCGCCTCATACACAAGCGCCGCAGGCAATGTTATCTATGATTTTGCGACTACCTCGCTGACCATGTATCCCCTGCAATACAGGCTGTTTGAACTGACCGACAGCAAAATCGGCTACAAGGCAGCAACCGTTGATTCGATTGACACCGAGGCTCTTGCAAATCAGACCTCGGGCTATTCCGAAAAACAGATTTCTCTTATGAACGAGGGGCTTAATGCCTACGCAAAGGGCTTTCTGAAAAAGGGCGTTGAGTACCGCCTTTCGCTCTCGCTGAGCATGGAAAAAATCGGCATTGAGCCGAACGATTTCGGCTATGACCTTGTCAACACCGCCGTCAGCGGACTTCTTGACATTCTCAAAAATCCGCTTTACGGCGAAAACGGCGTCAGCGCTCTTGCAAAAGAATATAACATCGATATTCCTCAGAGCAATTATGAAAACGGCTGGGATGTTGCAACGGAGCTTGTTGCCGCCCACTATGCAGGCGAAGAAGCGTTTTCGCTTCAGAGCACCGAGGTTACGATTTTCCTCAGACTTGTTGCCCTTGTTCTCAGACAAGACCTTGCGGATGTTGCCGACAAGGTGTTCCTCAAAGCCGCCAATGAACTGCTTTCGGGCTTCGGCACAAGCGGAATCGCCTCCGACCTGACGAAGCTCGGCGCAAAGGTTCTCGGGCCGGTTACGCCTGTCGAGTATTTCCTGCTCGCTCTCGTATCGCCTGTTATTTATAATTTTGCGGTTGACAGCGACGGAATCAACGACAATCAAGGCATTCTGCCCGGTTATGCGCAAGTCAGCGCAGAAATTAATTCCGCAAATATTATTGAAAACATCCACTCAATTCTCAATAACATAATGCGGAATCTCAGCTTATTCCTGACGGTTATTTATAAAATGATTTTCTGATAAAATGAAAAAATCCCCGTCTGCCGCAAAGCAGGCGGGGATAATGCTTATTCCGCTTCAATCGGGAGCTGGATTTCGGTCAGCCATTCTTCGGGGTTTTCCTTATTCCAGATGCCGTCAATATAGACTTCTCTGGGCAAGTCGCTGGTTTTATAGCCGTTTTCCGAGGCGTATTCCATGATATAAGCGTACGCTTCGCCGAGGCGGTTATATGCGCCCCTGTGATAAATGCTGATAGCTTTCGTTTCGGGCAGAGTGCGGAATTTAATTCTGTCATTCTCAATTCCTGCCTTAACGACCGACTGTGAATATCTTGTCAGAATATCCGTCTCCTTATGCTCGCCGTCAAGATATTCGCAAAAGCTGTAATCGGGCTTTGCGCACTCGATATCGGGATTCAGCCTGAGACATTCTTCCGCCGAGCCGAGCACCAGATCCGTAACCTCTCCGTAGGTTTTGAGCATTCTCGTCTCGCTGTAAACGATTGTTTCGGGTATTTCCTTAATTACTGCCTGATACTTCATTTCTTTGTCCTCCGATAAATATTCAATAACGGAGAGTCTGACGGAAATATCGGCTTGTTTTTGCTGCAGCTCTGCTTTCTTTGCTTTGAGAGCGTCGGTGAGCGGAACGCCGCTGAAATGCTCTTTGATTTCGTCAATCGAAAAATCGAGCTGACGAAGTGCCTTGATTTTTGCCGCTGTTTCGAGCTGGCCGGTTTCGTAGAAACGGTAGCCCGTCCACTCATCGATTTTTGCGGGAATCAAAAGCCCCTCTTTTTCATAGAACCGCAGGGCTTTGACCGTCAGCATTGAAAGCTTTGAAAACTCGCCGATTTTTAACATTTTTTGATCGCCTCCGTTATCGTTGATGTCATAATAATCTATCCCCTAAAAGGAGAGTCAAGTGTTTTTTTGAAAAAATTTATTTTTCTTTTGAAATTGTATCATTTTTCTTTGTAAATTTCCATTCTTTTCTGATTTGCCCTGCTTTTTTCGATTGACAAAACTGCTTTTCTGTGTTAGAATACAGATAATTTAAAGGCTTTTTGTGACTGACGGATTACGCAGAGCACTGCGAAGAAGCAAAAAGTCTGTTTAATGCCGACCGTCTGGGCAGTCTTATCTTTTCGGGTAAGGCTGCCCTATTTTTTTGAAAGGATGAGGTTAAATGAGCATTTACGCAATCGCAGACATCGGTGAGCTTATCAAGGACAACTCCTATGTTGGCAGAGGAATCGTTATCGGCAAAAGCTCCGACGGAAAGAAAGCAGTTACCGCATATTTCATCATGGGCAGAAGCGAAAACAGCAGAAACAGAGTATTTATCGAGCAGGGTGACGAGGTTATAATCCACCCCTTTGACGCTTCAAAGGTTGAGGATCCCTCGCTTATCATCTATGCCCCCGTCAGGCAGACGGGCAACAAGCTCATCGTCACCAACGGCGACCAGACCGACACTATCTATGATTTTATCGAAAGCGGCAAAACCTTTGAGCAGGCTCTTGAAACAAGAGAGTTTGAGCCCGACAAACCGAACTTCACCCCGAGAATCAGCGGTATGCTGACCTTTGACGGCGGCGATTTCACCTATAAAATGAGCATTCTCAAGAGTGCCGACGAAAACGGCTCTGCATGCAACAGATACACATTCTCCTACCCCGCTCTCAGCGGTCTCGGCCATTTCATCCACACCTATAATCACGACGGCAACCCCATCCCGACCTTTACAGGCGAACCCGAAAGAGTTAAGATTCCCGACGATATCGACGAATTCACAAACACCCTTTGGAGCAACCTCAACGAACAGAATAAGATTTCGCTCTATGTCCGCTATATCGACCTTGAAAGCGGAAAATACGAAGCAAGAATGATTAATAAAAATAAGTGAGGAAAAGCAAATGAAAGAATTTGAACTTAAATACGGCTGCAACCCCAATCAGAAGCCCTCAAAAATCTACATGGCAGACGGTTCCGAACTGCCCATTGAAATCCTCTGCGGCAGACCCGGCTACATCAATTTTCTTGACGCTTTCAACAGCTGGCAGCTCGTTAAGGAGCTTAAAGAAGCTCTCGGAATGCCCGCCGCAACCTCATTCAAGCATGTCAGCCCCACATCGGCGGCAGTCGGCATCAAAATGAGCGAAAAGCTCAAAAAAGCCTGCTTCGTTGACGACATTGAGGGGCTTGACGATTCTCCGCTTGCAACCGCTTATGCAAGAGCAAGAGGAACCGACAGAATGAGTTCATTCGGCGACTGGATTGCCCTCTCCGACGTTTGCGATGTCACCACCGCAAAGCTTATCAAGAGAGAGGTTTCGGACGGCGTTATTGCTCCGGGTTATGAGCCCGAAGCCCTTGAAATTCTCAAAAGCAAGAGAAAGGGCAACTACAATATCGTTAAAATCGACCCGAATTATGTTCCGAATCCGATTGAAACAAAGCAGGTTTACGGCATAACCTTTGAGCAGGGCAGAAACAATTTTAAAATTGATAACGAACTGCTTTCAAAAATCGTTACCGAAAACAAGGAAATGCCCGACAGTGCAAAGCGTGACCTTATAATTTCTCTTATTACTCTTAAATATACTCAGTCAAACTCGGTTTGCTATGCGGTTGACGGCCAGGCAATCGGCGTTGGCGCAGGTCAGCAGTCAAGAATCCATTGCACCCGTCTTGCAGGCAACAAGGCTGATATCTGGCATCTCAGACAGCATGAAAAGGTTCTCAATCTTCCGTTCCTTGACACGGTCGGCAGACCCGACAGAGACAACACGATTGATGTTTATATCTCCGACGAATACGAAGATGTTCTTGCAGACGGCGTTTGGCAGACTCTTTTCTCGGAGAAGCCCGAGCCGTTCACAAAGGCGGAGCAGAAAGCATACCTTGCAACAATCAAGGGCGTTGCTCTTGGCAGCGACGCATTCTTCCCGTTCGGCGACAACATCGAGAGAGCCTCAAAGAGCGGCGTTACCTACATCGCAGAGCCGGGCGGCTCAATCCGTGACGACAATGTTATCGAAGCCTGCAACAAGCACGGCATGGTTATGTGTTTCACCGGCATGAGACTTTTCCACCATTGATTTATTTTTAAAAATGATATCGGCTTGCACCGGAACAATTTTGAACCGATGCAAGCCGATTTTTGCGTTTATATACTGTTACTGTCTTTCAAAATAATCCATATCGGCTATATAGTAAGTCCTGATATAGCCGTCGGTTGAAACAATGACAAACTCTCCCGTTGACGGATTGAAATACACATCGTCGCCATCTTCCGATTCAATTTTATGAAGAACATTTTCAGATGAAACAACATCTGCGGCCATCTTCTGATATTCTTCGGGGGAGGAAGCTCCGACTTCAGCGCCGTGCTTCTGATAATGGCTCATCAACAGATTTGCATTTCTGAAAGTCAGCAGGCTTTCGTTTCCCGACCAATATTCATATTCTTCGGTTTCATCGATAATCGCAGAAGAAGTGCCGTAACCGCTGAAGGTCGGCAGGGTTTCGTTTTCCGACCAATATCCATATTCTTCGGTTTCACGGGTAATCTCAGAAGAAGTGCCGTAACCGCTGAAAGTGTAGACGGTTGTGCTGACCGAAGATTCATCATAATCTGAGTTATTGCCTATAAGCGCAGGAAGTTTAGTGAAGCCGAAAACTACGGGAATCAGAATGGCGACTATGCCGAGAATTACCCTGAGATATTTTAGTTTTGAAGTCGAATAACCCGTACTGCGTTCCGGCATTTGCCTTGCGCGGTAGGTTGCGGCATCAAAATCATTCTCCTTTTTCATTTTGTTAGCCGAACGGCATTCCTTGCATCTTTTGGGCAGCTCCATGCCCTTTGACAAAAAGAACTCCGCTTCGCCTTCGGTGATTTCAAATTCTTTTCCGCATTGTTTACAGATAAATCTCATCCGAGCCCTCTTTTCATTGCTTTTTATGAAAAAAGCGGACTGCCGCAGGCTGATTGTCCGGGGCAGTCCGATATAGTCATTTACGCTTTAACTCCGAGGCTGATAACATCGATTGCTCCGACGGGGCATTCGGCGTGGCATTTGCCGCAGCCCGTGCATTTTGTGTAATCAACCTTTGCACAGAAGCGGTCAATCGTTACCGCCCCCGCTTCGCAGACCTTGACGCACTTCATGCAGCCGATACAGCCCGCCTTGCATTCCTTGCGGGTAACTGCGCCCTTGTCATGGTTCTTGCAGAGCACCGCCGCCCTTGTTTCTTCAAGCGGCATAAGCTCAATAAGACCCTTGGGGCAGGTCCTGACGCATTTTTTGCACGCCTTGCATTCAAACGGATTGATTCTTGCAATGCCGTCGCAAATGCTGATTGCATTGAAATCGCAGGCGGCAACGCAGTCGCCGAAGCCTAAACAGCCGTAGATGCATTCTTTCGGTCCGCCGAAAATCTGAGTTGCCATGCGGCAGCTTTTAACGCCCTGATATTCGAGCTTTGTAACGGCGTTGATGTTATGACCCTGGCAGAGAACGACAGCCGCCATGGGCTTGACCTCTCCTGCCGCAAGACCCGTAACCTCTCCGATTGCCTTTGCCGTATCATTGCCGCCGGGAGCGCAGAGAGCCGTGTCCGTTGTGTCGCCCTTTGAAAGGGCGGCGGCGTAACCGTCACAGCCCGAGAATCCGCATGCGCCGCAGTTTGCGCCGGGCAGACATTCTCTGATTTTCTCAGCCTTTTCGTCAACGGGAACGGCAAAAAGCTTTGATGCAACCGTCAGACCGACTGCCGCAATGATTCCGATTACGGAAACGATGATGACCGCTATAATAATTGATTCCATTTTCGCCGCCTCCTTAACCGAATATTCCTTCAACAAGCCCCGTGAAGCCCATGAAAGAAACCGAAACGATGGAAGCCGAAATCAGAACGATCGGCAAGCCCTGAAGGAACTTCGGAATGTCGCAATTTTCAAGTCTTGAGCGAACGCCCGAGAAAATTACCATTGCAAGCATGAATCCGA
>CAYXVM010000007.1:0-21759 GCA_964468465.1 uncultured Clostridium sp. | reverse complement strand
CATTTTTGCGAAAGCAAAAACTTCATGTGCCGCAGGCACACTTCATTCTTCATTTTAAAAAATCCTCCCGGATACTTTTTTGTTCCGATTGTAACAATGCTATACCAAAATATAATTGCGCTATTGATTTTTTTGTCTATTATGCTATAATAATTATTATATGCAGGGGCAAATTCCTGCTTTAGGACTTTTTAATGTCCGTCATGTTCAAATTCAGTTTCAGGGAGGATAATCATGAACTTAGTCAGCACCGTCAAAAACGGTATTTCCAAGGTTCTGACCTATTGGAAAACCCCGCCTTTGGGCAAGTACATGAATTTCAAAGAAATCGCTGCGCTTGCAGGCGGCGGAATCGGCGTTAAATTCATCATAACCTGCGTTCAGGGCGTTATGATTGCCGTAGGTAACGTTTTCATCGGTAACACCATAGGCATTGAGCCCATGCCGATGTATGCAATTTACATTCTCAGCATTATTGCGAGCTTTCCGCTCACAATGCTCAGAGCCTACATAATTGACAACACCCGAAGCAGAAAAGGTAAATACCGACCGTATATCATTTCAATGGGTCTGCCGACAATCGTGCTTGCCATCGGCTATTTCTGGATGCCGTATGAGCACATGAATCAGCTGACTAAATGCATCGTTGTTTTGCTGTTTAACATCGGCTTCCAATTCTTCTATAACTTCCTTTATGACGCATACGATAATTATATCGTCGTTCTTTCCCCCAACACTCAGGAGCGTTCAAATGTCGCTTCAATCCGAGCCATTGCGGACTCACTTGCTCCGACCATTACCGGCGCAATCATTCCCCTGCTCGGCAAAGCGATAACGGGAACGGATAATCTCTTTGATATCAGAATTTACCGTTACATCTGGCCGCCGATCCTTATTCTCGGCTTCTTCCTGAGCCTTATTATTTATGTTAATACAGAAGAAAAAATCGTTCAGGCTAAAACGCATGTTGTTCAGATAAAGTTTATTGACGCTCTCAGAGCGGTTGCAAAAAATAAGTATTTCTGGATTATTTCTCTTGCAGGCTGGCTCGGCTTCCTTGAAAGCGCTTACGGCAACATTCTCGGATGGCTTTACACCTATCAGCACGCCTGCACACCCGCCGCATATGCAATCATCACAACGGTTTATGGCAACGCTTCCCTTTGGGGCATGATGCTTGCACCCGTTTCAATCAAGCGCATCGGCAAAAAGAATACGCTTGTTTTCACAAATCTTCTTAACATCGTATTCATCGCAATGATTTATCCCATTGTCAAGCACAGCGACCCTGCCGTAATGATCTGGCTCGTTATGTGCTGCCTGTGGATGAACGCCCTTGTCGGTTCATTTACACACATTCTCACCCCGAGCCTTAACGGCGATATCCGTGACTATCAGCAATACATCACCGGCGAAAGAATCGACGGTATGTTTGCCGCAGTCGGTCTTATCGGCAGTGCTGTTACGATGGTAACAAGCTCCGTTCTGCCCGCAATATATGAATATGTCGGCATTAACAAAACAAAGCTCCAGGAGCTTCTCCCCGCAATTATCGCTCAGGAAGGCGCTCTCGAAAATCCCAACAATGTTTATAATGTTCTTTATCACAGAGAAACTTTTGTCAGCATTTTCGCAGTTCTTATCGGTGCATCGGTCATCGGCGCATTCCTGAATGTTCTGCCTTATTTCTGGTATGACCTTTCCGAGGTTAAGCAGAGAGGCATGATAAAGGTTCTTCAAATCCGTGCGCTCTTTGAGGACTACGGTAACGGCGTTCTTAAAGACAAGGATCTTGTTGAAGCAATCGAAACCATCCGTGAGGCTCAGGAATTTGCTGACGCTCAGCCCAAAAACATTGCGGAATATAAGCAGGCTAAAAAATCCGCAAAAGGCAAAGAAGCCAAAAAGAAAGCTAAAAAAGAATACCGTGAGGCAATAGAATTCAATCAGAACATTGAAATTTCAAAATTTGTCGTTAAAGAAATGAACCGCTTCAACACTCCCGAGGGCATTATGCAGCTCAAGGAAGCCCGTGAAGCAGTTGACGCAGGCTATGATTTCATCTATAACTTTGATAAGTCCGAGCTTGCGGCGGCTAAAGTTCTCCCGAGCGGCACGCCCGAAGAAAAGGAATACAGAAAAGCTGAAATCACAAGAGCAAGAGACACCGCTTACGCTCAGAAAGCCGCAAAGAAATACTTCCCCAAGGGAATCAAAGAATTTGATGTCAGCATTTTTGAATCTCTTTTCAGCCAGGAAGACGGGCTTGCGGAAAAGCTTGAAGCAACATATCAGAAGCTTTATAAAGCAAGAGACGAAAAGGATAAATCCGCCGTTAATGACTTCATGAGCGAAATCAAGGCTATAAAAGCCGAGCAGAAAGCTCTTGAAGCCAAAATCAAGCAGGCTACCAATGACAACTCTGTTTATAACAGAGCGGCAAAGCCCTATATCAACGCTAAGAATATGCTCACTCAAAGCGAGAATTACAGCCACCTTGACGAAATCGCTTCAATGTATGACGACGCCAAGATTCGCCACGAAAAGGCTCAGGCAGAGGCTGCCGCCGAGGCTGAGCGAATCAAAGCCGAAGAAAAGGCTTACGGCGAAAAGCTCAAGGCTGAAAAAGCGGCAAAGAAAGCCGAAAAGAAAAACAAAAAATAAAAATCACCCGCAAATGCAGAAATCTGCGTTTGCGGGCTTTTGTTTTGAAAATATTGGTTCACCCGTATTATCTATGTTTGCCGTTCCTCTCAGCTTCAGGACTCAAAACCTACTGCACAAAAAAAGACCCGCACCGTTTGATGCGAGCCTTTTATAATTACATTATTATTTATTGTCTTTGCCCTTGATGATATCGTTGATCATGATATAGAACTGATCATCATCAAAGTTGCCCTCATTCTTTGAAGCGGGAGCGTTGGCAGGAGCGGAATTACTTGAAATATCTCTGCTTGCCTGCGAGGATGAATTTGAGCCGAAGTTAGGAATGCTCGGTGCAGCGGGAGCTGCGGGCTTGGGAGCCTCCTGAACCGACGGAGCAGCGGGCTTTGCGGCAGGTGCTGCGGCTGCATTTGCGCTTGCTACTGCTGCCGAAAACGGATTTGCGGGAGCAGCTGCGAATGCGGGCTTCTCGGGCTCTTTTGCTGTTGAATCAAAACCTGTTGCGATAACGGTGATAACCATTTCATCGTCAAGGTCGGGATCAAATGCGATACCCCAAGTAATGTTTGCTTCCTCATGTGCCTTTGCGGTTATGATCTCTGCTGCATTCTCAACATCTTCAAGATCAACATCATCAGAAGCGGTTATGCTGATAATAACGCCCTTTGCGCCTGCGATTGAGGTTTCAAGCAACGGGCTGGAAACGGCTGCGTTTGCGGCGCACTCCGCCTTGTCCTTGCCCTTGGCTCTGCCGACGCCCATATGAGCATAGCCGGCGTCTTTCATAACGCTTGTAACATCGGCAAAATCAAGATTGATGAAGCCGGGGATCTTAATGAGCTCCGAAATGCTCTTAACGCCCTGAAGCAGAACTTCGTCTGCCTCTGCAAAAGCTTCAGCGATAGTCTTTTTCTTATCATCAAGTGCACGAAGTCTGTCGTTGGGTATAACGATAAGGCTGTCCACATGCTCGGCAAGCTTTGAAATGCCCTCCTGAGCCTGAACCATTCTTCTGCGGCCTTCAAATTTGAAAGGCTTAGTAACAACGCCGATAGTCAGGCAGCCCATGTCCTTGGCAACCTGAGCGATAACGGGAGCAGCGCCGGTTCCGGTTCCGCCGCCCATACCTGCGGTGATAAATACCATATCGGTGCCTTTAAGGGCGTCGGATATTGAATCCTTGCTTTCTTCAGCGGCCTTTGCGCCGATTTCGGGCTTGCCGCCTGCGCCCTGACCGTGAGTTGATTTCTCGCCGATCTGAATCTTGTGAGTTGCTTTTGAATGAACAAGAACCTGCTTGTCAGTGTTAACGGCGATAAACTCAGCGCCGAGAACGCCGGAGGTTATCATTCTGTTAACGGCGTTTCCGCCGCCTCCGCCTACGCCGATTACTTTTATCTGAACCGCACTTTCAAAATCGTTGTCAATTTCAAATGCCATTGGTTTGACCCCCTATGGATTTATTTTTCCTGAAAACCTTAGTATTAAACAGAATTATAATAACATGGATTTATAAAAAAAACAAGGAAAATTTTGAAAAATATCTTATTTTTTGTCTTTTTTTACAGTTTAGTTATAATTTGCCCGAAAAAATGCAAAAAATAAGCATCATTTCGGGCATTATATTTGTAATATAGAATTTTATTTTCTATTCATCGCTTTCGGGTTTGGTTGTGCTTTCTTCTCCTTCTGCCTGTTCGTCGCTTTCTTCATTCCATTCTCCGCCGTTGAATTCAACAAGCTCTTTGATATCGTCGGGGTCGGACGGGCTGAAATAAGCCTTCTTGGGAACGGTCAGATTTATTGTTCCGCTCTGGTCGGGGTCAATCGTATTTTCTTCACCGATAACCCTTTGACCGAGCGATATCTTTGAAGCAAGCTCCGAGGAATCCCCGAATTTTATTACGATTCTGCCTTGATATATAAAGTATATATCCGAAGCGGATGAAATATTAATGAGGTTAACATCTTTCATTCCGCTTTCAGCGATTGCTCCCGTAATGGTTCCGAGGAGCGTAAGCACGCTGTCGTTTTCTTTTTCGTCGGATAAAAATGACAGCTTCATTCCCGGCTCTGCGATAACGGGAACGGCTCCGTCAATCAGAGCTAAGCCCTCGGGCGGCTGAGCCGCAAGCTCAAGCACCTTTAAATCGCTGTTTGTCAGGGCATAGAACCCGTTTGCCGTTCTTATGGCAAACGATTTTGAGGTTTCCTCAAAACGGATAATTATTCCGCTTGGAAGCTTTCTTGTTATCTTGACATTCTTTGTGTAAGGCAGAGTCTTTTCAATTGAAGCTGCGGCTTCGTCCGTGTCGGCAAAAAGGAGGCTTTTGCCGAGCTTTATTCCGCTTGCTTCAATAATTTCCTCCTGTGTGTAAGGACTTGCGCCGTCAACCGTAAAGGTTCTGACCCTGAATGCCGCAAACAGAACAATAGGGCAGATTATCATGCAGTTCAAAAGCGTAAATGCGGTTATGACTATTGCAAGCCTGAAACGCCTTTTTCTCTTTAATTTCTGAATCTTGATTTGTCTTTCCTCGGGAGTCAGCCTGCGTTCAGGCGCCCTTTGCATTTCTCTGTCCATTTTACACCCACCGTCAGTTTGTTTTTATTCTTTTTGCGTCTGCTCCAAGCTCTCTGAGCCTTGATTCAAGGGACTCACAGCCCCTGTCAATATGATGAATATTCTCAATAATGGTTTCGCCCTCTGCGCCGAGAGCCGCAACCGCCAGCGCGCAGCCGCCTCTTAAATCACATGCGCCGACTCTTGCGCCGCTGAGCCTTTCAACGCCCTCTATAACGGCAACACAGCCGTCCTCAACTCTGATATCCGCCCCCATTTTGATAAGCTCCGGAACATGGCGGAATCGGTTTTCAAATATTTTCTCTATTATAACGCTCGTTCCCTCTGAACGGGCAAGCATTGCGGTAATTATAGCCTGAGAATCCGTCGGAAAACCGGGATACGGCATGGTCCGCAGGGATTTTATTCTTGAAATTTTCTTCGGAGCTTTAACGATAATTTCATTTTCGCTTTGATTAATCATACACCCCGCCGCCTCAAATGCGGGAATCACGGGCGAAAGATGAGCGCAGTCAACGCCTTTTACGGATATTTTTCCTCCTGCCGAGGCTGCGCAGGCAATGTATGTTGACGCAACAATTCTGTCGGGAATTATTCTGTGCTCACAGCCGTGAAGCTTCGCCTTTCCTTTTATTCGGATAACGCTTTCTCCTGCTCCGCTTATCTCCGCTCCGCAGCTTGAAAGGAAGCGGGCAAGGTCAATAATTTCGGGCTCTCTTGCGGCGTTGGTTATAACCGTTTCTCCGTCTGCTCCGAGAGAAGCAAGCATGATATTTTCGGTTGCTCCGACGCTAGGGAATGCAAGACTTAAAGCTACTCCTTTAAGCCCGAGCGGCGCACTGCATTCAAGCAATCCGCCGTTATCGTCAATCACCGCACCCATGCTTCTGAATGCGCTTAAATGAAGGTCAATCGGTCTCAGCCCTATCTCGCACCCTCCGGGGGCAGAGACACAGCCACAGCCGAATCGGGCAAGCAATGCGCCGAGAAAAAGGATTGACGAACGCATTTCTTTCATAAGTTTCTCGGGGATTCTGCTTGCATTTGCACCCGAGGAATCAACAATAACAGTATGCCCCTCTCGCTTCGTCTTACAGCCGATAAAATCAAGTATTTTCATCGCCGCCGCAACATCGCTCAAATCGGGGCAATTATGTATAATGCTTATCCCGTCAACCGCCGCCGCAGCAGCAAGAATCGGAAGCGCACTGTTTTTTGAGCCCTGAAGCTCAACGCTTCCGTTAAGCGGATTAAGTCCGCTGATAATAATATTTTCCATGACCCACGCTCCTTTGATAATAAAGGAAAAACAGAAACTCTGTTCCATACTATTCAAAGGAAGCTGCAGGTGTGAATTATTTAACTATTTCGCAAAGAGTGTTGTAAATTCGCTCGGTAGCGTCAATAACCGCCATAGCCTTTGCATTTTTTCCGAGGCTCAACAGCCTTTCTCTGTCGGCAAGCAGGGCATTGACCCTTTCGGTCAGGCTGTCTGGGGTGAGGTCTTTTTCTTCGATTATCTCTGCGGCTCCGTTGCTGACAAGCGCCATTGCGTTATGATACTGATGATTCTCCGTAACATAGGGCGACGGAATCAGAATGGACGGCTTGCCTAAAGCCTGAAGCTCGCTGAGAGTGCTTGCGCCGGAGCGGCAGATAACAAGGTCTGCGGCAGGCAGGCACTTGGGGATATCAATATATTCAACAACTCTTATGTTGGGGTGAGTTTCGGGGTCTGCGCCCTCTTCTTTGAGCTTTTCGGAGAACCATTCTCCTCCCTTGCCCGTCGCATGGAGGAACACGCAGTCATTATCCTTATATTTATTTAGTATCATGCCGAGCACGGCATCATTTACGGGCTTTGCTCCGAGACTGCCTCCCATTGAAAGAATCAGAGGCTTGCCGCCGAGATTAAGCTCCGCCTTAGCAAAGTCGCTGTCGGTTTTGAGGATATCTCCCCTTATCGGCAGACCCGTCACAACGCAGGGGTTTTTCGGCTTCATATATTGCTCCGCTTGGGCGGCGGTGAGCATAACTCTGTCAACCATGCCCGCAACCGCCTTGTTGGCAACTCCGGGATAAGCGTTCTGCTCATGGATTGCGGTGGGAATGCCCATTTTTGCCGCAATTCTCAGAACGGGGCCGCTGACATAGCCGCCGAAGCCGATAACAAGGTCGGGTTTATAGTCATTAATTATCTTTTTTATCTGTGAAGAAGATTTCATCAGCCTTTTGACTGTTATGAGATTATGCTTTATCGCATCGGGCGAAAAGCTGCGCCAAAAGCCGCTGATTTCAATTGTTCTGAGCTCATAACCCGCCTGAGGAACAAGCTTTGCTTCCATTTTATCCGCAGTTCCGACAAAAACGATTTCTGCGCTCGGGTTGCGCTCCTTTATATATCCCGCAATTCCGAGTGCCGGATTTATATGACCGCCCGTTCCGCCTGCGGCAATCAGAATTTTCTTATTATCAAGCATCTTTCTTTTTCCTTTCACTGTTTCTCGAAATTGAAAGCACCATTCCCATCTCCAGGAGCAACATAACAAGCGATGTTCCGCCGTAGCTGAAGAACGGGAGACTTATGCCCGTGTTAGGCACGGTTGCGGTTACAACGGCGATATTCAAAGCCGCCTGCAATCCGACCTGAAAGCTGATGCCCATGGCAAGCAGAGCCTCGTATCTGCTTCTTGCTCTGAGACCGATTATGAATCCTCTTGCAACGAGCAAAATGAAAAGCAGGATTATAATGATTGCTCTGATAAATCCGAGTTCCTCGCAGACAACGGCAAAAACGAAGTCATTCTGCGGCTCGGGCAGATACATATGCTTCTGCCTTGAATTGCCGAAGCCGAGGCCGAAAAGGCCGCCTGAACCGATAGCGTAAAGCGATTGCAGGCTTTGCCAGCCCGAACCCGTCGCTTCTGTGGAGGTCAGCTCATCGCCCGTTAAAAGCTTCAGCCATATTCTGATTCTTTCGCTTGCATAGCCCTCAAGGAATTTGTTTGCGTTAAGAACAAATAATATTCCGAGAAGCACAACGGCTATTCCGCCGGCAATAAACCAGCCTTTTTTTGCTCCGCCGAGGAACAGCATGGTAACGCCGATGCCGAGCATAAGCAGAGTTCCCGAAAGATGATGTTCAAGATAAACAAGTCCGCAAAGCAAACAAATTATTCCGATATACGGGAATACCATCCACACCTTGTCTTCAACCAATTTATGATATCTTTCAAGGCTGAACGCCATGAACATAATCAGCGCAAGCTTTGCAATTTCGGAGGGTTGGAATGTTCCGAGACCCGGAACCCAGATCCAGCGCTTGAACTCCTCTTTGCCGGGTATTTCATAAGGATTGACAAGAACATATAACAGCAAAAGCAAAGCAAACACCATTGCAACGCCCGAAGCGTCTCTGAACACATCGGCTTTTATAAAAGAAACCGCCGCCATGAGCGTTATGCCGATAAATGCAAACAAGAGCTGATTTTTAAGGTAATAATAAGGGTCGTTCTTTGCCGATGAATCATACCATGCGTTAACATAGCTTGCCGAAAACATCATAATAATTCCGACTGTCAGAATTATCATAACGAGCACGAGAAAAGTTATATCAATCGGGCCTGTCGCAATGCAATCTTTGAGCTTTTTTCTGCGGCAGAACAAATCCCGAATGAGATAAAAAATACCGAAATGTGCCAAAAATTCCTTTTTCAAGGCTTTGCCTCCTCAGCGCAATATATATCCGCCGCAATACAGCACGGCAACGGCGGCAACACCGCCGAGAATGTTGACGGCAATCAGAATCAAAGCGATTTTCCGCTCACTCAAGCCGTTCAATTTAAGATGGCGGTGAAGCGGAGCTGATTTCAGAAGTTTCTTTCCGCCGCTCGTTTTGTAGTAAAAAACCTGCAAAACTTTTGAGCCGCCCTCAATAAAATATACAATTCCGGCGGGCAAAAGAATCAGCGGGCAGCCGATCGCATAAGCAAGCGCAACGACCATGCCGCCCAGAAACATTGAGCCGCCTTCCCCCATCTGCACCTTTGCGGGGTGCCTGTTCCAAACGAGAAATCCGAGACACGCTCCGGCAAGAGCCGCTGACGCCATTGAAAAGCCGAAAAAACCTTTCAAAGCCGCCGCAATGCCGATTGCCAAAGCCGTGGTTAAGGTTACTCCGCCGCACAGGCCGTCAATCCCATCCGTATAATTGACGGCGTTTACGGCAGAGAATATATAAACAATGCCGAAAATCCAATAGAAAAAGCCCATGCTGACCGTGCCGACAAACGGAATGAACATATAGGGCTCGCCCTGCATCGCCATAAAAAGGCTTGTGAGATAGGCAACGCAGGTCAGAAGCTGCAAAACCGTTTTTTCTCTGACGGTCATGCCGAGGTTCATTCCCTTGACCGACCTTGCATAGTCATCAACAAAGCCGATAAATCCGAAAGCAATTGCAGTCAGTATTCCGCTCAACAGCTTTGTATACATTTCCGATGGAATAACGCTTCCGCTTGCGGTTATGTCTCCACCCATTATCTTGTCGGTCAGAACGGTCATGATAATTGCCGCACAGGTTCCGAAGATTAAAAATATCCCGCCCATGGTCGGAGCATCTTTACCCGTGAGCTTTTCCTCACGGGCTTCAAGAACCGTTCTGCCGAATTTCAGCCGACTAAGCCACGGAACAAAAACAAAGCCGAGAATTGCGGTTATCGCAAGCCCTGCGGCGCCTGCGGTCAGTATTGCCGCTGCGGTTTTCATGCCGTGAACATTCCTTTCAGAGAATCATTTTTGTGAATCAAGATAATCATAGATTGAATAGATAACATCTTCAAGCTTCATTCCCCTGCTTGCCTTAAACAGAACTGCGTCGTCCTCTTTAAGAAAGCCTTCAAGAGCCTTTGAAAGCTCCTGCTTATCGTCAAAGCTCTCAACTGTCTTTACGCCGCCTTCCGACGCCGCTTTTGCGGTTTGACGGGAACGCTCGCCGTAAGTAAACAGAGCGTCAATGCCGTTTTCTGCCGCCTTAATGCCGACATCGTAATGCGCCTTTTCGCTGACATGGCCGAGTTCAAGCATATCGCCGATAACGGCTATCCTGCGCCTTGCTTTCATCTCACCGAGAACGGAGAGAGCTGCCGCCTGAGAATCGGGGCTTGCATTATAACAATCTTCGATAAAAGTAATTCCGCTTTTTTTGTTAATGCGCTGTCTCATTCCCGAGGGAACATAATTTTTCAAAGCTTCAAGGGCGTCTCCCGGCTCGATGCCGAAAAGCGACCCTGCGGCAACAGCCGCAAGCGCATTATAGACATTGTGGCGGCCCGTAAAGGGCAGGCTCACTCTCAACGAGCCGCCGCTGAAACCGACAGTCAAAACGGTTTCGTTCTCTTTGGAGGTTATATCTGATGCCTTAAATAATGAATTTTCGTTGTCAATGCCGTAATAAATTACGGGGTGCGCTCCGGGGCGAACGGTAACGAGCATTTCATCGTCGCCGTTGAGAATCAGCGGAGCTTTTTCGCTCATGCCGTGAAGAATTTCAAGCTTTGCTCTGAGAATACCCTCTCTTGAACCGAGCTTTTCAATGTGAGAAAGGCCGATGTTTGAAATTATCGCCGCATCGGGTCTGACCGCTTTGGTCATGCGTGATATTTCGTCAAAACCGCTCATTCCCATTTCGATAACCGCCGCTTCATGGCTTTTTTCAAGGCGGAAAAGGGTCAATGGAACGCCGATTTCATTATTGAGGTTACCCTCATTTTTCAAAGTGTTGTATTTTGCGGACATGACCGCATGGGTCATTTCCTTGGTTGTTGTTTTGCCGACGCTGCCCGTGATTCCGACAACGGGAATCTTAAACAGACTTCTGTAATATCCCGCAAGGTCGAGCAGAGCTTTGCGTGAATTTTCAACGATAATCTGTCGGCCGTCAAGCCCGCAGTCTCTCTCGCAGATAACCGCCTGCGCTCCGCTTTCAACCGCTTTTGCGGCAAAATCGTTACCGTCAAATTTTTCACCCTTTATGGCAATAAAAAGACAGCCCCGGGTTATCTTTCTCGTGTCGGTGCAAACCTCCGAAAAGCTTCCGTCAAGCTCCGTTGCGGAGCCGACCGCTTGCGCCGCCTGCCTGAATGTTATAGGCTTCATTTGCCTGCCTCCGTTTTTCCGGAAAGTATTCCTGCAACAACTTCTCTTTCGTCATAGTGAATTTTGCCGCTTGCAAGAATCTGATAGGTTTCCTGACCCTTGCCGGCAAGCACAATGATATCGCCCTCCTGCGCCGCTTCAAGAGCCTTTCTGATAGCCTCGGTGCGGTCGCTGTCAACGATAATCCTCGATTCGTGCTTTCCGATTCCCGCAGTTATATCCTTGATAATAGCTTCGGGGTCTTCGCTTCTCGGGTTATCCGAGGTGATAACGGCAATATCCGAGAGCCTTGCTCCGATTTCGCCCATAATGGGTCGCTTTGTTTTATCTCTGTCTCCGCCGCAGCCGAAAACGGATATTACCCTGCCCTTTGCGATTTCACGAACGCAGGTCAGCACATTTTCAAGCCCGTCGGGGGTGTGGGCGTAGTCGATAATAACGGTATAAGGTGTGTCGGTCGGGACGACCTCCATTCTGCCGGGGATTCCCTTGCATTCAGCAAGCGCGTCAAGAACGGCTTTGAAATCCATGCCGAGCTCAACAAGGCAAACTGCCGCTCCCATTGAGTTATAAACCGAGAATTTGCCCGGAACTCCGAAATTCAGCCTGCCGATATTATTATTGCTCAGAAGTTCATACTGAACGCCTGAAGCGGTGATTTTAATGTTCTTTGCGGAATAATCGCAGTTATCGCCGTTGACCGAAAAGGTCACTCCCCTGCAATCGGTTCCGTTTATCATATATTCTGCACATTCATCGTCGCCGTTAACAACAGCAAGAGAAGCATTTTCAAAAAGCTTGTGCTTTGCGGCTTTGTAGTTCTCAAACGAGCCGTGATAATCAAGGTGGTCACGGGTAAGGTTCGTAAAGATTGCCGCCTCAAAATGAACGCCGTCGACTCTGTGCTGGTCAAGAGCCTGAGATGAGACCTCCATAACGCAGTATTCGCATGAGCATTCCGCCATTTCGGCAAAAAGTGAAAACAGCTCGTAGCAGTCGGGAGTTGTCAGCGAAGCGGGATATTCCTTATCGCCGACGATATTCTTGACTGTTCCGATAAGACCCGCCTTATGGCCGAGCGAATCAAGAACGGATTTTATGATGAAGCATGTGGTCGTTTTGCCGTTGGTTCCCGTAACGCCGATAAGCTTCAGCTTCTTTTCGGGATGGCCGAAAAATGCGGCGCAAAGGCGGGCATAAGCGCTTCTTGTGTTTTCAACAAGAATCTGATTTTCAAGCCCTAAATCTTTCTGAACGACAACTGCCGCCGCTCCGTTCTCAAGGGCTTCCTTTGCCTTGGTGTGACCGTCAAAATGTTTGCCCTCGATGCAGATAAAAATACATCCTTTGCAAACCTTTGCCGAATTGTCGGTTATATATGTTATCTCCGTATCTTCAAAGCTTCCGGCAATTCCGAAATCTCTGAGAATTGTTTTTAAAGTCATCTTTTATCCTCCTGAAAAAACCTAATCCGCATAATCATTAACGCCCGTATTGGATTTGAAATAAACCGTTACGGTTTTTCCGTATTCGACTTCTTCTCCGGGTTCAATGCTCTGGTCATAAGAGACAAGCTCGCCCTCATTCAAAGCATTGCCCGATATCTTGATATTTAATCCTGCGGAAAGTGCATATTTATTAGCCTGCGAAACGCTCATCTGCCTGAGGTCGGGCACCTTGACCGTCACTCTTTCTGCATCCTGCTCGGTGTAAAGAACGATGATTCCGTTCTGAGGCATCGTCTGATTGTATGACGGCATCTGACTGACAACAATATCGCCTTCACCCACAATCTTTGCCTCAAAGCCCTCGTTTTCGAGCAGCTTCTTCGCATCGTCAACATCACTGCCCACAAGATTCGGAGCGTTTGTATCAAGCAGTTCCATTTCTTTCTCGGTATACTGTCTTTCAACGCCGAGATATTCAAGCGTTTTTTCAACAACCTTTGCCGCAACGGGGGTACAGATCTGACCGCCGTTAATCTGACCGACAGGCTCGTCAACGAGAATCAGAACGGCAATCTCCGGATCATCGGCAGGAGCAAAACATCCAAAGGACGCAACATATTTTTTGCCGCCTGCGCTGAGCTTTTGGGAAGTTCCCGTTTTGCCCGCAACTCTGTAACCCGCAACATAAGCATTTTTACCCGTTCCGCTCGAAACAACGGCTTCCATCATATCGGCAACCGTCTTTGCGGTCTGCTCGGAAATGACCTGACGCCTGACATTCGGCTGAGCTTCTTTAATCACATTTCCGTTTTCGTCAAGCTGTTTCTGAACGAGATAAGGGGTCATAAGATTGCCACCGTTGGCAATTGCGCTGATTGCGGTTATCATCTGAATCGGCGTTACCTGAAATGACTGACCGAAAGATGAGCTTGACAGCTCAACGATTCCCATGCTGTCAAGGCTGTGGTAGTTCTGACCCGCAATGGGAACATTTTCTGCGGGCAGGTCAATGCCCGTCTTTTCCGTGAAACCGAACGCTTCAAAATATTCAAAGAATTTTTCTGCGCCGAGTTTCTGACCGACCGTTATAAAGAACGGGTTGCAGGAATTCATCAAGCCTTCTTTAAGTGTCTGAGTTCCGTGGCCTGTTCGCTTGTGGCATTTTATCGTTCTGTCAGCAACCTGAATTTTGCCCGAGCAGGAGTAAGTCATGTCAAGCGGCACGGCATTTTCTTCAAGTGCGGCGGAAGCTGTTATTATTTTGAAAACCGAGCCCGGCTCGTATGTATCGCTGACTATGAAATTTCTCCATTTGCTGAAAAGAAGATTGTTTCTTGCAGTTTTGTATTCTTCCTCGTCGGTTATCTCGGCGAGCTCCTCTTTATCCTTTTCGCTCAGTGCCTGCGGGTCGTTAAGGTCATAGTTTTCCATTGACGCCATTGCAAGGATTGCGCCCGTGTCAACATCCATGACAAGCCCGTAGGCTCCCTTGCCCTTTGAATCAACATAAGCCTGTTCAAGCGCATCTTCAAGATACCGCTGGATAACCTCATCGATTGTCAGCACAAGGCTCGTTCCCCTGACAGCGTCATAAACCGTTTCAAATTCACGGCTCATGACATCGCTTTTGCCGTTCTGAGCGGTTATTATTCTGCCGGGAGTGCCTGTCAGAATGCTGTCGTATTTAAGCTCGATTCCCGAGCGGCCGATGTCGTCCGTTCCCGTAAATCCGATAACATTCGACGCCAGCGTTCCGTAAGGATAATATCTTTTAACATCGGGGTCAATTCCGAGGGCTGAGCTGTAATAAATTCTTTTTTTCGTGCCCGTCAGCTCGCCGCCGTTATCGCCGATTACATAGTATTCGTAGTATTGAGTCAGGAGCTCTGCTATTTTCTCTTTTTCCTCAAATTCAATCTGGCGTTTTACAACCAGATAAGCATATTTGTTTTTGTCGGCTTTTTCTTTTATTTTCTCAATCTCAACTCCCGTTATCTCCGAAAGCTTTCTGCAAAGGTCATTTTTGAAATCCTCGTTTTCAATCTTGGCGGGCTTTATATAAACCTTCCAGACCGAAGCGCTCTTTGCAAGCACGGTTCCGTTGGCGTCGTAAATAATGCCTCTCTCTGCGGAAATTTCGGTGTCATGAAGCTGATTTTTCTCTGCCTGTTCTTTGTATTGTTCGCTGTCAACAAGCTGTATCCTGACAAGGTTCGCCGCTGACAAACCGAAAACGAGAAGCGAGAGCAGCAAAAAGACCGTTGCGGCCCTTAAAAACAATTTTCTCTTTGGCGATACCTTTTTCAAAAGCCTTGCCTTCCTTTCATAACTATGCAAAAAAACGCTGCCTCAAAATAAAGCGTACAAAATCCTCATTCCCGATAAGCAAACGCACCGGAAACAGTTTTTAACCCGCTGAAAATTGAGACAGCCTTGACTATAACATATACATATGCTTGCAACCGCTTTTCGTATGCAGACAAAACACATTAAACAGCCTCAGCCTTCAGTCTCGGCTTTGCTATCAACGGTTTTGCCCCCGGCTACCGCTACCTTGTCGCCATCCGAGTTTTCAAAGTAGTGGATCTGATATCTTTCGAGCTGATGCATGCCCAAAACGGAAACAGCATATTCGTCAACCTTTTCAATCGAAGCAATCGAGTTAAGCTGCATAACAAGCCTTGTGTTTTCGCTTCTTGCCTCGCTGAGCTTCGTTTCGACATTCGCCGCCTCGTTTTCAATCAGTATAAGGCTGATTTTGGAAAACAGGATTGAAACGCAAAGAACCGCCAATACAGCGGAAACCATAAAGATTTTAAGCGCACGGAGAGCAGAGGAAACGGAGCTTTTTCTGAGCTGAACAACAGACTTGCCGTTATCCCTCTGCGGCGCATTCTGCCGCCTGCGCTCGGGAAGCTCCGGCTGAAGCTGCGGCGCCGCATTTGACTTTATCACGGGCATATCATACAGCGAAAGGTCGTATGCTTCACTGCGGTTATAATCAGCCATTTCCTCTTTCCTCCTTTCTTTAGTGTAACGGTGATAATTACCGTTACCCTACCGGGCAATAATGCCACGGCCATCCGTCATTTTTTAACCGTTATCGGTCAGTTTTTCAGCCGTTCGCAGCCTTGCGCTTCGGCTTCTTGAATTATCGGCAAGCTCCCGGTCGCCGGGAGATATTGCTTTCATCACCTTTGCACTCGGCTTTTTGCCGCAAACGCAAACCGGGAAATTTTTCGGGCAGGTGCAGCCCTTTGTAAGCGATGAGAAAACATGCTTTACGGCTCTGTCCTCAAGCGAATGGAAGGTTATAACGCTGATTCTTCCGCCCGGATTGAGGCAGTCGAACATATCCGAAACCGCATTTTCAAGCCCGTCAAGCTCGCCGTTGACATAAATCCGGATTGCCTGAAAGGTTCTTCTTGCAGGATGTCCGTCCCGCCTTGCGGCGGCGGGAACGGCGGATTTGATTATATCCGCAAGCTCAAGGGTCGTTTCAATGGGCTTTTGTTCTCTCGCTCTGACAATCGCCTTTGAAATTGACGGAGCAAATTTTTCATCTCCGTATTCAAAGATTATTCTTTGAAGCTCTTTCTGTTCAAGAGAATTTATCACCTGAGCGGCGCTCATGCCCTCTAAACTCATTCTCATGTCAAGCGGCGCATCGTGATGAAACGAAAATCCTCTCGACGGCTCGTCAAGCTGATGGGAGCTGACTCCGAGATCAGCCAAAATCCCGTCAACTCCGCTTATGCCGAGAGATGATATTATGTTTTTAATATTAAAGAAATTATCGTGGACAACCGTTACGCATTCAAAACCCGAAAGCCTTGATCTGAGCGTTTCGATTGCCTGCGGGTCACGGTCTATTGAAATCAGCCTGCCCGTTGTTAGCCGTTTGGCTATCTCACGGGAGTGACCGCCTCCGCCCGCCGTGCAGTCAACATAGATTCCGTCTGGTTTAATATTCAGCGAATCAACGGTTTCCTCAAAAAGCACGGGGATATGGTGAAAAGAATCGGGAATTGAATTCATCATTTTTTATCCCTCGGAGCGCTGTAGCTGACCTTGCTGAAATCAAGATCGTCATCTTCATCGCTCTTTTCGCTCCAAGCCTGCCAATTCTCGGGAGTCCAGAGTTCAACTCTGTCCATCATTCCGACTGCAAGAACCTCGTCGTCAAGCTCGGCATATGCCTTAAAATCTTCTTTAATTGAAATTCTGCCGGATTTATCGAGCGTCAGTCTCTCAACTCTGTCGGCAAGCTTTCTCTGAGCTCTTGCCTGCTTTTCGCCGGAAAACGCCGAAACAAAAGCAAAGCTGAAATCCTCCCAGCCTTCTTCTGAGAAAAGGACAAGACAAGGTTCGCCGTGAATCGACTTCATTATGTAGACGGTTTCTCCGAGATCTTTTCTGAATGTGGGAGGAACCGTCATTCTGTTAACTTGGTCAAACTTACGCAGTTCTTTACCCGCTAAAAGCAAAGACAATTCTCTCACATCCTTTCTCGGAGACTCCTTTTGGCTCCTTTTCTACCCTTGTGACTCCTATTATATATTGTCCGTCCGATAATTACAAGTCTTTTTTGAAAAAAATCAAATAAATTTTCAAGTTTTTTTGCCGACTTGGGGTAAAAATTTTTTCAGACACAATATATCGGTTTTAAGCGGTCAGAATAAGCATATCCTCCGGGCTGATTCCCGGCTGCAAGGCGCAGTTGATGGCAAGAGCGGTCAGCTTTGAAGCTCTTTCTATCATCAGATCCACCTCTCTCGGAGTGACCATCATGCTGCCTGCCGACTTGCTTTCATCAATACTTCCGCCGCCGAAATCCATAATCAGCGTCTCCGCGTCAACGACCGTCGGCACTCCGACTGCAATAACGGGAACTCCCAAGGTGTTTTCGCTTATCTCCTGCCTTGAGTTGCCCACTCCCGAGCCCGGAACAATGCCCGTGCTGCACATCTGAACCGTTGTTCCGAGCCTTTCAACATTTCTTGCGGCAAGGGCGTCAACGGTGATGACAAAATCGGGCTTCAGCGTCTGAACGGCGCCCATAATCAGCTCTGCAGCTTCTGCGCCCGTTTCGCCGAGAACTCCGGTTGAAAATGCGCTGACGCTTCGCAGGCCGTTTAGACCTGTTGCTTTCAGCAGTTCGCCTTTTATATGACGGGTTGCAAAAATCATTGAAGCGCACTTGGGGCCGAGCGCATCGGGGGTAATTCTCATGTTGCCCAGACCTGCAACAAGAGCGCTCCCTTTGCAAGGAAGCAGCTTTCTTATTTCTTCGGTCAGGGTCGGAAGGCTTTCGTCAATGAATTGAGCATGCTTTGCAAAGGGTTCAACCTCAACTGTAACATATCTGCCCTTCGGCTTGCCTATCTCCCTTTCCCCCTCCGCGTTCAAAACTTCAATTCTCGTAACCTTTGCCTTTTGTGCTTCAAAGGTTTCAATTCTGACTCCCGACGGAGTTTTTTTGCCGAAAGATTCGCATCTTTCAAGCGCTAAATCGGTTCTGAAATTCATATTTTATTTTCCTCTTGCTTTTTTTCTTGAAATATAGTATAGTTTATTTAATTGATTGTCGAATTTTTCAAATATTTTTAAAAAAAATCTTGCAATCAGCCAAAAAATGTGATATCATATTCACCTGTACGAAGAAGGAGGTGCCATCATGCCCAATATTAAATCAGCTAAAAAGAGAGTTATCGTTAACAAGACCAGAGCTGCAAGAAACAAGTCACGCAACACAGCTCTTAAAACTGCCATCAAAAAGGCTCACGCAGCTGTTGAAGCAAACGCTCCCGAAGCAAATGCTCTTGTAAAGGAAGCTATCAAAAAGGTAGATCAGGCTGCCGCTAAGGGTCTTATCCACAAGAACAACGCTGCTCACAAGAAATCAGCTCTTGCTCAGCTCGTTAAATAAGGCAGTTGTTTGCAAAAATCAGATGACCGTGGTTGTAAACTTTTTATGACCACGGTTGTTTAATTATTGACAAGTGAAAGCATTTCAGATATAATAGACTTAACCAAATAATTACATTCGGGAGGTAGTTTCAATGAAGTGCATTAAGAAAGTTCTCAAGGTTATCGGAATAATCGCCGCTGTTGCAGGTGCAGCTGCAGGCATTTATTTTGCAGTTAAGAAATTCCTTGACAAGAAAAATCAGACAGCAGACTGCGAAGAAAACTATGTTTCCTGCTCCTGCTGCGAGGCATAATTTAATTTCGCCGCTATTTCCCCCGCCTTTTCGGGCGGGGGATTTTTCTAAGATTTTATTAATTATTCTGCAACGATGTTGACAATCGGCAGAATCAATATTATATTAGTCATTGGGCAGAAAGTCTGACGGTCATTTTTCCTTGGGCTTTGCAAGAAAAGATGCAATCAGTCCGCAGATAATCGCCGCCGTAACTCCTGCTGAAGATGCAGTGAAGCCTCCGGTCAGTATTCCTCTGATCCCCTGCTCGGCTATTGCCTTTTCAACTCCCTTTGCCATTGCGTAGCCGAAACCGGTCAAGGGAACCGTTGCTCCCGCTCCCGCCCACTCTGCGAGCGGTTCATAGACTCCGACGGCTGTCAGAATCACACCGCCGACAACAAATGCAACGAGAATCCGTCCCGGGGTCAGCTTGGTTAAATCAATCAAAAGCTGACCGATAAGGCATATTAATCCGCCTACGGCAAAAGCTTTGAGCAAAGCAATAAATACATCCATTTTCACTCATCCAATCTCACTTTTTTGATTATTATCGGTAAATAATCGGAAAATATACTTATTTTTTTCAACAACCTATTGACAAATCCCTCTTTAATCAATAATATTTATATTGTGGTTTTCCGGGGGGAAACAAACATATTTAAAAGGAGATTCAGACATGGTATTCGAAAAAGTTAAAAAAATCATCAGCGAACAGCTTGAGGTTGATCAAAGCATCATCAACGAGGGCTCATCAATAACAGGCGACCTCGGTGCAGACAGCCTTGACCTTGTTGACCTCGCAATGTCAATTGAGGACGAATTTGATATTGAGCTTTCCGACGAGGCTCTTGAAAAAATCAAGACAGTCGGCGATCTTGCTTCCTACATCGAAGACAGAATCTGATTTCTTCACCGCAGCCGAACCGCTGCGGTGTTTTTTTATACGAACTTTCAACGGAGGTTCTTTTGATGATTATAAAAAATGCAATGGTTTACGGTGCGGATTTCTGCGCCGCCGAAGCTGATATTGAAATTAAAAACGGAAAAATCAAACGGGTTGGTAAAATTGAGGAATGCGGTGAGGATTTTTCAGACTGTGTCATTCTGCCGGGATTCATTGATGTTCACATTCACGGCTGCAATATGGCGGACGCAACCGACGGAAACCCCGGCTCGGCGGCAGAAATGAGCCGCTGGCTTGCAACAAAAGGAGTAACTTCATTTTGCCCGACGACGATGACTCTCCCTCCGCAAAAACTGAAAGAATGCTTCTCATATATTAAAAACACCATGGGCAACGAGGAGGGCGCCTATATTCACGGCATCAACATGGAGGGACCGTTTATATCTCCCGAGAAAAAGGGTGCTCAGGCAGAGGAGCATATTCTTGAGCCGGACTTTGAGCTTTTCAGCGAGCTTAATGACATCTGCCCCGTCAGGCTTGTTGATATTGCTCCCGAACAGCCCGGAGCTGATGAATTTATTGAAAAAGCTTCAAAGGTCTGCACTGTTTCTGCGGCTCACACAGCGGCAAACTATGCTCAGGCAAAGGCAGGCTTTGAAAAGGGAATAACGCACGCCACTCACCTTTTTAACGCCATGAACGGACTCGGCTCAAGAGAGCCGGGAACGGTCGGAGCGGTTTTTGACAGCGATAATATAACAGCGGAGATAATCTGCGACGGAATTCATATTTGCCCCGCAACGCTGAGAATTGCATTTAAGCTTCTCGGAGAGGACAGAACGGTTGTTATCAGCGACGCCATGATGGCGGCAGGTCTTTCTGAGGGCGAATACACCTTGGGCGGTCAGCGGGTTATCAAGACCGATGCCGCAAGACTGCCTGACGGAACGCTCGCAGGAAGCTGCACAAATCTTTTTGAAGAATTCAAGAATCTGCTGTCATTCGGGATTCCGCTCAGACAGGCGATAAAATCGGTATCAATCAACCCCGCAAAAGCTATTGGTGCAGACAAAATCACAGGCAGTATTGAGGAAGGAAAAAACGCAGATCTTGTCATTTTGACATCTGATTTTCAGCAGATAAAAGCCGTTTTTGTAAAGGGGAAAAGGGCTTTTTGAAAGTATTCCTGCAACTCCAAAAAATGAGCTTAGAATATGCAGTTGAATATACATGAATATATACGGTAAAGTGGAAAGGCTTTACAGCGTTTTGCTGTAAAGCCTTTTTACTTTCTGATGTGGATAACTCAGTGGAAAAAGTGGATAACTGCCCTTTATTTTTGCGATTTAGCACTAAAATTGTAAAGTTATCCACTTTACAAGTCATGTTATTGACATTTTGATATAAAATTATGCAGTATATACCGCATAACATAGTGAATAAGTTTTGCAGGACAGGCATATTTTTCCTTCAAAAAATGTCCGGTAATTACCAAAACGGAGAACTAATATACCGGGCGCTTTCAGACGGGCGAACACAGTTCGCCCCTACCGTGTTGCCGATGATTTCTGCTATTTTTCGGAAAACGATGGCTTTTTATCAGGTGCCCTCACCAGGGAGGCAAATCGCTGGCTGTAGGCCTGAGGATTGGTAAGGTTTGTTTTCAAATATAAACTATGTTTTACAATTGATTTTTCGTAGGGAACGCCGTCCTCGGCGTTCCGCAGTATTTGATGATTTTAACGGACAGCCGCAAGGGCTGTCCCTACGATTGTTTTTCAATTTGTACCGGACGAT
>CAYXVM010000006.1:0-22229 GCA_964468465.1 uncultured Clostridium sp. | reverse complement strand
ATTGCGTATTCTTTCAGCTTTTTCATTTTGCAGCAGCCTCCTTTGCCTTTTCCTCTTTAACCGTTCCGAACGGCTTAGGCTTTGTGAGAGCCTCAATATGCGGAACAAGAAGATTCATAATAAGGATTGCGAACGAAACGCCCTCGGGCATTGAAGCGAACAGCCTTATCAATGAGGCAAGAATGCCGCATCCGATGCCGAAAACGATTTTGCCCGCAAATGAAATCGGGCTTGTGGAATAATCGGTTGCCATGAAAATTGCGCCGAGGAGCAGACCGCCGCCCATGAGCTGATATGCAACAAATTCAAGGCTGCCCTTGCCTGCAATGAGCATGATAACCGCAACCGTTCCGATAAACGAAAGCGGAATTGCGGGGGAAATAACCTTGCGGGCAACGAGATAAATTCCGCCGACGATGAGAGCGAGAGCGCAGGTTTCGCCGAGGCTGCCTGCTCTGAGGCCAAGGAACATATCAAGCATTGAGGGAAGCCCTTCGGTTTCGCCCGAAGCAAGTGACGCAAGCGGAGTTGCGGTTGAAACGGCGTCGGTTCTCCATGAAAGCGGAGCAGTCCAATCGCCCATTTTCTTCGCAAACGAAATCAGAAGAATAATTCTTGCCGTGATGGCGGGGTTTGCGAAGTTCTGACCGATTCCGCCAAAGAACTGTTTAACAACGATTATTGCAATAACACTGCCGACGGCGGCAATCCAGAGCGGAATGCTCACGGGCAGATTGAGCGCAAGCAAAAGTCCCGTAACAACTGCGCTCAGATCGCCGATGGTGTTATTTCTTTTCATAACCTTTCTTGCTATGTATTCGGAGAGCACGGCGGTAATTACCGTCGTTGCCGTGACTGCAAGAACTCTCGGCCCGAAAATAACAATTGATGCCGCCAGAGCGGGCATGAGAGCAATAATGACATCAAGCATGATTTTTGTTGTTGTCGTTGTTGAACGCAGGTGCGGCGAAGCGCTGACAACAAGCTTTTTTCCGTTAACCATTATTTATTGCCCTCCTCGCTGAGAATCGCCTTGGCAAGGCGCATATACTGAACGAGCGGTTTGCCCGCAGGGCAGGCAAACGCACAGCTTCCGCATTCCATGCAGACGGTAACGCCCGTCTTTTTGAGCGCTTCAACATTTCTTTTCTTTGCGGCGTTTGCAATGTTGGTCGGCACAAGGCTCATCGGGCAGTCCTGAGCGCATCTGCCGCAGCGGATGCAGTCGGTTTCTTTTTTAAGGATAGCGTCATCCTTTGCAAAGGCAAGAATGGCGTTGTTCTGCTTGAGAACGGGCAGATCCGTTCCGACAATTGCAAGACCCATCATCGGGCCACCCGTCAGAATTTTGCAGGGTTCTGCGCTGAAGCCGCCGCAGAAATCAATGATTTCTCCGATATTCGTGCCGACGGGAACTCTGACATTCTTGGGCTGAGCAATCGCCGAGCCGTCAACGGTCAGCGAACGGCTGACGAGGGGCTTGCCCGTTTTAAGATAGCGGGCGATGAACGCAACCGAAGCGACATTCATAACAACACAGCCGACATCGGCAGGCAGTTTTCCGGGCGGAACCTTTCTGCCTGTTGCGGACTGAACCATCATCTTTTCAGCACCCTGAGGATATTTCGATTCAAGAACCATAAGCTTAACCTCATCGTCCTTGTCAAGCTCGTGGTCTGCAATGTTTTTCAGAACCTTGAAGGCCTCAGGCTTGTTATCCTCGGCGGCAATAACAACTCTCTTGAAGCCGAGCATTTCCTTTATCGTATAAACTCCCGAGAGAATATCCCATGAATTTTCAATACATTCACGGTAGTCAACCGTTATGAAAGGCTCACACTCGGCGGCGTTGATAACGAGGGTGTCAATATTCTTTTCGGGCGGAAAATTCAGCTTGATATGGGTCGGGAAGCCTGCGCCGCCCAGACCGACAAGCCCCGAAGCCCTGACAGCCTTGATGAAATCCTCTTTCGTTTTGACTTTCGGCGGCTCTATGCCCTCCCAAAGTCTCATTTCGCCGTCTGATTCAATGGTAACGGCTGTTGACATAACTCCGTTGGGGAGCTTTACATTTCCGACAGCGGTGACCTTGCCTGAAACGGAAGCATGAATCGGTGCGCTGACGAACTTGTCGGTGTCGCCGATAAGCTGACCGACTCCGACCTCGTCGCCGACCTTAACAAGCGGCTCGCAGGGAGCGCCGATATGCTGCTGCATGGGAATGGTAACCTGTGACGGAACGGGGATTCTTACAACTTCTTTTTCAGCGGTGTTTTTGTGGTGATCAACCTTGACACCGCCTCTGACCTTTTTGACAGCTTTAAGAACGCCGTCAAATCCGGCCTTAGCCATAATTAATCATCCTCCTCTTTTCTTGATTTTGGATTCAGAATATGCTTTTTTATTTTCTCAAGAGCAGGCATAACCGCCCTGAGAATAACGCCCGTTACGGCTCCGGTTATTACGCCGAAAACCGCAAGCGCAGGCGCATAATAAACTATTTCAGCCGTGCCTGTTATAAAAATTGCGGCAACGAGCTGGCCGAGATTGTGGCACAGAGCGGAAATAACGGAAATTCCGACCGTGCCGAGGATTTTTTTCGCATAACGCATGAGCAGATACATTGCAGCCGCCGAAAGCAGACCGCCCGAAAGGCTCATTATGCCCGCCGTGAACCCCCTTGTCACAAAAGCGAAACAGCCCTTGACAAGAGCTATCGTTCCTGCGGCGGAAAAGCCGAGACTGCCTGCGGCGAACATCGTTATTATATTTGAAAAACCCGGTTTCGCTCCGGGCGGGAGCAGAGGAATCGGCGGCAGAAGGCTTTCAAGAAAGCCGAGCGCCAAAGCCAATGCACAAAGAATCGCCATGAGCGAGGTTTTATATGCAATGTTATTTTTCATAATCAATAAACAATTGCGTCAACCTCCGAGCCTTCAACGGTTATAACCGTTTTGGCAGGCAGGCAGACGGCGGTGTCTCCGCTTTTGCTGAGTTTGCCGACGGCAACGCAGAGCCTGTCCTCACAGCCGGCATCTTCAAACCAAATCTCCCCGTTTTCGGCGGCAATAACCACCTCGGGGTCGGTGTCGGGATTGAGCGTTATTCTGTCGGTGACGGACGAAAGCTCAACGGTTTCAAACACCTCTCCGCCGACGGTGATAACCGCAACGGGAGCACCTCTTTCACGGTGACTCCAAAGCGAAAAAACCAGAGCCGCCGCAAGAGCAACGGCGATAACCGCCGCATCCCATTTTTTGAAAAGCTTAATGTTCATGTCCGCTCCGTCAAATTATATGCTCCGTCGGTTATTTCAATAATCCCCGAATCGCCCTCAACATAAATATTTTTATCTTCATCAATAAAAATCGCCGTACAGCCGTATTCCCTTGCAAGAGCCGAACCCTTTTCGATTCCGAGAACGAAGCAGGCGGTTGAAAGAGCGTCGCTCAGAAGCCCGCTTTTTGAAATAACAGTCACGCTGAGCAGACCGTTATCAACGGGGTATCCCGTTTTGGGGTCAAGAATATGATGATACTTTTTGCCGCCCTGCTCAAACTGCTGTTCATAACAGCCCGAGGTTGAAACACAACAATCGGAAACGCTGAGCTTCGCAACATAGCTTCCCGAATTGCCGAACGGGTCTCTGATGCCGACGGTGAATTCTTTCTTACCGAACAGCAGAACGCTTCCGCCGACGCTGACAACGGCATTTTTGACTTTTCGGCTTTCAAGGCAGGATTTTATTTCATCAAGCGCAATTCCCTTGCCCGCCGCTCCGAAATCAAGCGTCGCTTCTTTGTCGCCTTTTTCAATTCTGCCGCCCGACAGGGTTAATTTTTCATATCCGCTGTGAGAAAGAGCCTGCGAAAGCTTTTCGGAATCGGGAACGGCAGGCGACGAGCCGAAGCTCCAAAGGTCGCTGACCGAGCCGAGGGTAAAATCGAATGCTCCGCCGCTTTTTTCGCATACCTCGATAAGCTTTGAAACATAACCTGCGGTTTTTTCGTCAAGCTCCCCCGCTCCGTTTCGGTTAATACGGGAAATAACGGAATTTTCAGCCGTTCTTGACAGCACGGCTGAATCGAGGCTTTCAACGATTTTTTGAGCCTCATCGGCGCACTCCTCAGAATCTCTGCCCGTGATATCGGCGGTAACATAGGTGTTCATGGCGAAAAATTCAGCCGAAGCGGTTTTGTTGAAAACGCCGTCATAAATCAAAAAGCCCGCCAGAGCAACAGCCGCAATCAAGGCGGCAAAAACAGCGGTTTTTTTCATCGGCTCACTCCCGTCAAAACAGATAATCCCTTTGTTCTCTCATTATCCATTTTATCATACACCTTTTACGGAGGTTTTTCAACATATTTTATTTTTATTGTTACGATTTTGTACTTTTTATATTTATTTTTATGTTAATGTATGGTAAAATTGCCATATAAAGGATTAAGGATGTGATTATTATGTCCGAACAGGTTTATATGCCCGTGAAATGCGTTTGGGGAGATAATGCCGTTGCGGAAAATTCCGCTTTGCTTGCCGAATTGGGCAAAAAATGTCTGATTGTGACAGGCAAAAACAGCGCAAAGCTGAGCGGTGCGCTCGGTGACGCCGTTTCTGCTTTGGATTCTCAAGGAATTTCATATGCAATATTTGACGGAATCAGCGAAAATCCGCTTGTTTCCTCCTGCTTTTCGGCAGGATGCGCCGCAAGGGAATGCGGGGCGGAGTTTATCCTCGGAATCGGCGGAGGTTCGGTTCTTGACGCATGCAAGGCGATTGCAATTTATGCTTCAAACCCCGAGCTTGCGCCCATGGACATTTATTTGAGAAAATATTCTTCAAAGCCCCTGCCCGTTGCACTCATCGGCACAACCGCAGGCACGGGCAGCGAAGTTACCTCCGTTGCCGTTCTGACAAACGATGAAACAGGCAGAAAAAAGAGCATTTCGGGGGCTGACTGCTATGCGGCAATTTCGTTCTGCGACCCGAAATACACCTGTTCCCTGCCCCGAAAATCAACCGTATCAACCGCTCTTGATGCCTTCGCTCATGCGGTTGAGGGTTTTTTCACGCCCAAATGCAACGGGGTTGTCCGCCTTTTTGCGGAAAAATGTATTCCCGAGCTTTACCGCTGTCTGAAAGCGCTTTCGGAATCCGACTCCGTTGAACCCGAGCTGAGAAAGCCGCTCTATTATTCATCAATTTATGCAGGGCTTGTCATCAACACCTGCGGAACTGCGTTCCCTCACCCGCTCGGCTATGTTCTGACCGAGAATTACGGCGTTCCTCACGGTGAAGCCTGCGCCGCATTCTTTGCGCCGTTCATTGACCGCTGTGCCGAATTTGCGCCCGAAAAATTTGCCGATTTCATCAAAATGACGGACGATGCCGAGGCTGTCAAAGGTGTTGTTGCCTCTTTGACCGACCTTTCGGGAATTTCAATAAGCAAAGAGGATGCAGAAAAATACGCCCTGCGCTGGCAGAGCGTAATACCCAAGAATTTTACCGCCTCCCCCGGCGGTTTGACGCAGAGGGAGGCGGCGGATATCCTTGCTGAGATTTAACGGGTTTTAGCAGCCGCAGCCACAGCCGCAGTCTCCGCCTCTTGTGTTACCGCAGGACATACCGCAGTCACCGTTACAGAAGAGAAGAATAAGGATGATGAAAAGGCACCAATTGTTATTGCATCCGCAACCCATAATCTGACCTCCTTTTGAAGGATTGAAGCGTTGATTTTCAGCCGCTTTCATTGCCATATTATGTAGCCAACGCAAAATGTGTTACGGAAGGTCTGTCGCACTAAGCGATGGATCGTAACCCGGTATTTTCAGAAAATGCGGATTAAATAATAATTGAATTCTAAAATACAAGGCATTTGATGAGTACTGGTTAGTTAATGAAAAAGTGTTTTTTAACAGTATTTGTAAAAAGAAAAACACAAATGACGCAGGTAACTTGAACGATGAATTCAGGTTACCTGCGCTTTCATTTTACTATTTTATGGCTTATATGCTTTCTTTCATATGTCAGATTATTTGCAGGGTTATAGAATTAAAAAACAGCAAGAATAAATATTTTACGTTAATACTTAACAGTGCATATTCATTATATTATCCACACCAAGCAGTACAAATCCGAGCCTTATGCCAATCGGCGAAGGGTTCGGATTTGTTGCTTTTCTTCACTTTTCACTTCAAAAAACAGGTCATAGGCAGAGCCTATCCTTAATTTGCGAAGCAAACTTCATTTTTGCGAAACAAAACGGGCGACCCGTCCCGCATAAAAACAATTATTATCTCGGGAGACGGAGACACATTCTCAAAATGATTGACGACAGAATTTATTATCATTTCAGCAGGGAGCTTTGGTTGATGATCTGAGTGTTATAGATAAACAGAACATCGGCATCGGTGAAATCGACATACTCTCCGAGAAGCTGAGAAGAAAAATATCTTAAATCAACAAGCGTGATTTTGCTGTATCCCTCAAGGAGCAGGGGCGCAAGCGACGAGCCGAAAGAGTCACGGAAGATGACAAGCTCTTTTTTGCTTGAAGCGAGCGTATTTTCAACCGTCAGCAGAGCGGCGGCTCCCGAAAGATAAACATCGTATTTGTCAATGCCGTTGAGCTTTGCCCTGTCATATACCCCGACGGTTGTTTTGTCGGTTTCAAGGTTATACACCAAGGCAGATTCGCTCACGGGAGTAGTCATGCAGACTATTTTATCCTCTCCCTTTGCTATCGGAAGCCTTGAGCCGTAAACGCCCCTGAAATCGGCAAGAGTTTCGGCTTTTGCTCCGCCGATTGAAACATTAAAGCCCATTTTTGAGCCGAGACGCTCTGCAACGGGTGCAATCGTTTCCTGCTTCCAATGGGAATCGGTTTTGTAATAATTATCAATATTGAGAGTATCAAAAATATCAATGTATTCGGCGTTCTGAACCTCGGAGTTCAGAATGCCGATCATTTTATTATAGTCCATCGCAGGGTAGCCGTTTTTCTCGGCGAGAAAACAGTTTTTGTCGGGGATAACGGAATAATAAGCCTTTCCGCCCGAGGGAACGACATATTTATCTGTTATCGAATCAATCTTTTCCGCAACGGTTTTAACGGAGTTTTCGCTCAGGTCGGGCATCAGCTCGCAGATGTGACCGTCGGCATAATATGTGCCGTTGACATCCTTCTGACCGAGCAGTTTGAGCTGAACCGCCGCCTTGACCGAGCGAAAGCCGTCACGGAGCGGAAACTGATCCATGAAATATTCTTCCAGACCGTCAAAAAAGCTTTTGTCGATAACCGATTCGGCGGTTAATTCGGGAAATTGAGCGGCTTTTCTACGCTCCGAAATGAGAATTTTAACGGGTTCTCTGAAGCAGAAAGAAAGGCCGATGCCGATAAGAAACGCCGAAAAGCAGATAATGCATATTAAATTTATGGCTTTTTTCTTCATTCTATTAACCTCAGAATCGGAAATACAGGAACGGATTATATGAGCTGTCAACAAGATAAGCGGCGCAAACCGTCAGAAGAAGCAAAATCAGAATCGGCTTTGCAATGTCGGCAATTACTGCGCCCTTTTTGCTTCGGCTGAGACGCTCTGCGGCGATTTTAAGTGCAGGCGTCGAGCCGAAAATTACGACAGCGAACAGCACCGAATAACTGCGAAGATAATAAACCGTCTGAACGCTTGAAAATGCTCCGACGGGCAGGAACATTCCCCGAAGATCGGCGATTGCTCCCGAAATTCCGCTGCCGTTGAAGATAACGAAGCCGATTATAACGGCAAAAATCAGATAAGCATGGCTGATAAACGCCGGGGTCTTGTCCTTGATTCGCTGAGGAATGCTTTTTTCAATCAGCAGCAGAGCCGCAAAATAAAGCCCCCAGATGATGAAATTCCAATCTGCGCCGTGCCAGAAGCCCGTCAAAAACCAAACGGTGAGGATATTCAGAAAGAAGCGGGGTTTGCAGACTCGGTTGCCGCCCATCGGGATATAGACATAATCTCTGAACCAGCTGCCGAGCGAAATATGCCAGCGTCTCCAGAATTCCGTGACGGATTTTGAAATATAGGGATAGCGGAAATTTTCAGGGAAGCCGAAGCCGAACATGCGCCCTAGGCCGATTGCCATATCGCTGTAGCCCGAAAAATCGTAATAAATCTGCAAGGCGAATGCAACTGCGTTCATCCAGAAAAACAGCGTTGTTTTATCGCCCTCGGCTCTGAAAATTTCGCAAAGAGAGCCGAGAGAATTGGCAATCAGAATCTTTTTTGAAAGACCGACGGTGAAGCGTATGATTCCGTCTGAAAAATCCGAAACGCTGTGAGTTCTGACCTTCAGGCTTTTTTCAATATCGGAATAGCGGACTATCGGGCCTGCAACAAGCTGAGGGAAAAGCGAAATATAGAGCGCAAGGCTCAGAATATTTTTTTGAGCGGGAACATCGCCACGGTAAACATCAATATTATAGCTGATAGCCTGAAAGGTATAAAAGCTGATGCCGATCGGGAGCGCAAGCTTCAAAAGGTCAAAATCCGTTGAGAAAGCCGAGTTCACAGCCGAGATGAAAAAGTCGGTGTATTTAAAAAACAGCAGAGCGGAAAGGCTCAGCATAACGGAAACGGTAAGGGCAAGCTTCCGCATTTTTCCGCTTGCCTTTTCGGTCAGCAGACCCGTGATATAGCTTGAAGCGATAACGCCGAGCATCAGAAAGAGATATTTAGGTTCACCGTAAAAATAAAAGAAAAGGCTTGAGAGAAGAAGCCATATGTTTTTTGCCCTCATGGGCAGCAGGTAATAGCCCGTCAGAACAACAGGCAGAAAAACAAAAAGAAAAGTTATGCTTGAAAAGAGCAATTGTCCGTTCTCCTCTCACCAAAAAACGGGTCTGCGCCAATGGACAGACCCGTTTGATTTTAACGGTAATATTTTTGTTTATCAGCCGAGAATCTCCTCGGGAAGTTCAATATCTTCCTCGGTTTCTCCTGCCTTGGTCATGGGTTCGCTTGCAGAGCCTGCACAAACGGCAGAGAATGCGTTATAAACGGTTTCAACATTATCTTCGCTTGACATAACCATCATAATAACATCGCCGCAGTCGGCAACAAGAATTTTTTCAGCCGCAACGCAGATCCATTTTCTGTAGTTAACGCCGTCAAGGATTTCCTGCTTGAGGGCTTCCTTGTCTGCGCCGTCCTTTACCTTAACAAGGCACATTGAATACGGAATTGAACCGATCATAGGCTCGGAGAATACTGCACGCTCGATTGAATCAGCCGAAGCAACGCCGAGAAAGCTGTTAACTGCGTCAGCGTCAGTAAGGTCGATTTCGGTTGCAGGCATAATTGAAATTTGAAAATCGGATGCGTTCTCATAAATTTTGTCTGCAATTTCTTCAAGCGTTCCGCTCAGGGCGGGAGCAGGGGCGGCAGTTGTGCCTGCGGTGGTGTCGTTGCCTGTGCCGTTGCCCGAACATGCGGCAAAGGAAAACAGCATAATCGCCGCAAGCAGGATTGAGAGAGTCTTTTTCATTTTCATAGCTCCTTATACTTCTTAATTTTATTGTTGACACACAACAAATTCAATATACATTACAATTCTGAAATCCAAGTGTTGAATTTGTGAACTAACTATAAACTATTCCAAGTCAATTTTCCAAAAAGCAACATTAATTCGCTCATAGGTGTAGGTGATGAAAAGCGAACCGCCCAAATACTCAATTGCAGGGTAGGAAAATTCGCTGTCAAGCTTTTCTTCTTCAAGGGTCAAAACGGTCTGCCAGCTTTTGCCGTTATCCGAGGATTTGCTGAGGGTCAGCGGAGAACGCTCGCCCCAATTCTCCGAAACGGGGTTTGAAACAAGATAGATGTCACCGTTCGGAGTTTTAACAAGGTCGATGCCGCTGTTGTTATTCGGCAGGTCTGTGGGGTAGGCTCTGCACCAGCTCTCGCCATAGTCCTCGGAATCGCTTCTGTAAATCCTGCCGACGGAGGTTCTCGTGAGCATATGAACCTTTCCCGCTTCGGATTCCCAAAGAGTCGGCTGAATCATCGGTACTTTGTAAGAGCCTTTTTCGTTTTTAACGGGTGAACGCTCCGTTTTGATTACGGGGCATTTGCGCCATGTTTCGCCCTCGTCGAACGAAGCGTCAACGAAGCATCTCCAATTGCCCGCTTCACGGGATGCGGGCGCAAGAATACGCCCGTCAGAAAGGCGGATGCACTTATTTTTAACGGGGCCTCTGCCGCCGCTTCTGTCATGCTCAACAAGCTCACGGGGTTCGCCGAAGCTTCTGCCGCCGTCGGTTGAAACGCTCACAAAGGTGCGCCATGACGGAATGTGCTTGCCGACCTTGAAAAAGAGCAGGATTTCGCCGCTTTTGCGCAGGAACAAAACGGGATTCCAATGGGGCATTCTGCCGCTGCGGCTGATTTTTGAGGGAATGCTCCAGCCGCTTGAATCACGGCGTGAGAACCAAATGTCAACATCGTCTGCGCTCTCTTTTGTTCCGCCGAACCATGCCGAAACAACGCTGCCGTCAGGCAGGGGCAGAACGGTTGAAGCGTGGCAGTTTTCGGTCGGCAGGGGATTGCATATCATTTCTTTTATTGTTTTCATTTTAATCATCCTTAAAGTTCAAATTCCGAGGGATCCGCTTGCTCGATGATAAGCGGCTTTTTCGGTCTGCGTTTAAGAGGGTCATAGGAATATTTTCTGCATTTTCCGTCGGTCGGTACAAGCCCTTTTTTTACGCAGAGAACGCTTTTTTCATCGGGCGAAAGACGGCCGTTTTTGCAGTATTCGCAAACGGGCGGATATTTTTTCTTTTCAAGAAGCTTGCTTTTCATTCTTTCAACACCCTTTCCATGAAATATTAACATATTTTTCGGGCGTTATCAAGGTCTAATATCAGCAAAGCGCAGAGGAAAAGCAAAGAAACTGCCGCAGGGGCAGAAAATGACCACGGAGCGGCGTTCTCGGCAACCGAAAGAGAGGTTTGTTCGCTCAGCGGATGAAAATGCAGAGCCGCAGAGCAGATGAGAAAGGCGAGCGCCGCATGAAGAATGCGGAACAGATAAAATTTTGCGTAATGTATTTTCAATTTGCCCGAGAGCGAAAAAATCTGAAGATGAACGCAGATTCCCCCGAAGGCGCAGACAGCCGCCGTGACGGGCAGAGGAACAAGCCTTGCGGCTCCCGCACATCCGCTTGTGACCTCGGAAAGGCAGGAGACGGCGAGCAATACCGTCTGATTTTTGATTATTTTTGCAAAAATCGCATTAATCCCCGAAAACATGGCAACGAAAGCGCAGACCGAAAGCATTGCGGCGGCGCTTGAAGCAACGCTGTTGACAACGGCGGAGGAAAAAGGCTCTGGTTTCGGCTCGATATTTCGCTTCACCTGCTCCGATTCGGAAAAAATGCCCGCAACTGCTCCGAGAATAAGTGATGAAACGCACACGGAGAGAAGCAGAATTTTGCCTGCCTCACGGGAGCCGAGCAGACCGAATCCGACGGCGTTGACCGTGAAGCCCAAGCCGGGATTAATGCAAAAAAGCAGCATTCTTTCAGCCTGCGCTTCGGTCACAGCACCCCTGCGAAGAAGCGAATCCGCCGCCTTTGCGCCCGAAAGATAGCCGCCGAGCTGACCGAGAACGATTGCCGCAAGGCTGTCGGCAGGCAGGCGAAAAACAAGCTCGGTAAAGGGACTTATAATTTTTTTCAGGCATTTCGGAAGCTCTCCCGCTCCCGAAAGCGAAGCGGCGGCAAGAAAAGGGAACAGCGACGGAATGACGATTTCGGCGCAGTTGAGCAGACCCGCTCTGAAGCCTTGCAAAAATTCCTCCGAAAACAAATAAAACAGCACAAAAAGCAAAACCCCCGAAATTGTGGCGGCATAACCGTTCTTTTTCAAATCAAGCAACCTCCGTTTCGGTTTCATTCTATGTTGCCTCGGTTCTTTTTATTGCTTTTTAACCATAAATATATATAAATACGGCAAGAAAAAGAGAGGGAAAACAAGATGAGAAAGAAAAGCCGAAGCGCAGGCGGCAGGGGAGAAAAAATCATGGATTCAATCAGCCGAAGCCTTGATTTGCCTCAGGACGCCGTTTCGGGCTATGCGCATATCGAGCTTAACGGCAATCGGGAAGCCATAATCGAGGGCTGTCAGGGTGTTCTGGAATACGGAGACAGAGCCATTGCCCTGAACACGGGCAGGCTGACGGTCAGAATCTGCGGCTGTGAGCTGACGGTGGTGTCAATGCAGAACGGTCAGGCGATTATAAAAGGCGTTATCACCTGCGTTGATTTCAGCAATTAGGAGGCGCATTATGCTCATTCTGAAATTTCTGAGACTATTTTTCGGATATGTCATGTTTACGGCAAGCGGCGGATTCCCCGAGAGATTCCTCAATCTTTGCCGACGGAATAAAATAACGCTTTGGGATCTAAAATGCGAAAATTCGGTTATTACCGCCTGCACGGATTGCGGAGCTTACCGCAGAATCCGTTCCGCCGCACGGAAATCGGGCATGAGGGTCAGAATAAAGAAGAAATGCGGTCTGCCGTTCTTTTTGGCTCGCCACAGCAGGAGAGTGGGCGTGCTCATCGGCGCATTTGTTTGCGTTGCGCTGATTTCGGTTTTGTCAACCCGAATATGGAGCATCGATGTGACGGGCAATGTCAGAGTTCCGTCGGAAGAAATAACGGCGGTTTTTGAAAAGCTCGGTGTCAGAAAAGGAGCGGCGGGGGGCAGAATCGATATCGGTTCGGTTGAAATTGCCGCTTTGAGGGAGCTGCCCGAGCTTTCCTGGCTGAATATCAATATTGATGGCAGTGCGGCGAGAATCGAGGTCAGAGAGAGAATAATTTCTCCCGATATTGACGCCGACAGCACACCCGCAGATATCGTTGCCGCAAGAGACGGACAAATCGTTCTGCTCAGACCGTTCAACGGAACGCAGGAGCAAAAGGTCGGCAATCCCGTGCTGAAAGGCGATTTGCTGATAAGCGGCATTGAGGAAAACAAGGATTTAACCGTCAGCTTTTGCAGGGCGAGCGGCTATGTTGTTGCGAGAACGAGCCGAAACGCTGCGGCGGCGCAGAGCACGAAGCTTTCCGCTCAAAGAGAAATAAAAAGCAGAACGACCTATGTTATAAATTTTCTTTTCTTTTCAATTCCGCTCGGCAGGGCGGGAAACTCTGCTTACAGCGAAAAAAGCGACCTTTTTATTAACGGCGTGACCCTCCCTATGGGCATTGTCAAGCGTACCGAAAAGGTTCTTGAACCCTGCAAAATAACATTGAGTGATGAAAAAGCACAGCTTCTTGCCGTGACGAGATTTTTTGATAAATGCACCGCTGATTTCAGATATATGAAGGTTGAAAGCGAAAGCATAAAGACGGAAAAAGCCGCCGACAGCCTGACGGTCAGCGGCAGTTTTGTATGCCTTGAAAATATAGGAGAGGAAAGGGTAAAGCAGATTGATATGCAGCAGTAGTACGATACACTGCGTTCTCCCGCCCTGAATCAAATGAAGAAATGAAGTGTGCCTTCGGCACATGAAGTTTTTGCATTCGCAAAAATGAAGTTTGCTTCGCAAATTAAGGATAGGCTCCGCCTATGACCGATTATAATTGCTCCGCAAAATGTTGTTTTAACTGGTAGGGCGGGGGCTTGCTCCCGCCGTTTGTTTGTTATGCCGTATCTGTTGATATATAACGATTTCTCGTAGGGAACGCTGTCCTCAGCGTTCCGGGAAATATGAACGCCTAACGGTAAAATCCGTAGGGTTCGGCGTCCTCGACGAACCGATTCGCCGCAGGCGAATAATGAAACATAGTTCATTTTGGACGATGTGGGCATCGTCCGCTACAAATTATCAATTCAACAAAAATCGTAGGGACAGCCCTTGAAATTTTCCATTAAAACATATTTAATCCCACGGAACGCCGAGGACGGCGTTCCCTACCGAACCAATCAATAAATCTGAACAATTCAGCCATTCTGAAAAAACATCATAAACCATCGTCAACACGGTAGGGGCGAACTGCGTTCGCCCGCCTGAAATGCTCGATATCAGCATAATTCTCTTGTAGGGAATGCCGTCCTCGGCGTTCCGAAAAACATAAGAATAACGGCTCGGTTTATTCGGGACGGGCGACCCGTCCCCTACGGTCTCCGCCTGAAAACGCAGAAATTCACGAAAATCCGTAGGGTTCGGCGTCCCCGACGAACCGATTCGCCGCAGGCGAATAATGAACAATACTGAATTGGGACGATGTGTGCATCGTCCGCTACAAATTGATAATTTGGTTGAGAAATTTTTTCACCTCATCAGTCGCTTCGTGACAGCTCACTCGGCTTCCGCCTCGGTCGGTGCTTCTGAGTTTTCGCTCAGAGGTTGCCACCGGCAACCCGCACCCTCAAGGGGGAAGCCTTTATATGCCTTCTCCTCAAGGAGAAAGCAAAAATCACATTCAAATTCTACGGTGACTCCGTTCCCAACAATTATAACCGTTTTGCAACAGCAAAATGCGTAATGATTATGTACTACGGTAACATTGAATGCTTTTTTACCGAACAATACCGCCCCGTTCCGCTTGATTTTTAAAACCGAAAATGGTATAATTAATCCGTTAAAGTCAAAACAGAAAGCAAAGGTGACGGAAAATGAGGAAAATTACCAACATTAACTCCGATTGGAGCTTCACGAAAGACGGAGTTACCGAGCAGATTTCTCTGCCGCATACCTGGAACGGTATTGACGGTCAGGGCGGTGCTGAGAATTATTACAGAGGCCGCTGTGTCTACGAAAAAACTCTCGGCGGTTTTGAGGGCAAAACTTTTCTCGAAATCAACGGTGCAAACACCGTCTGCGAGGTTTTCATTAACGGCGTTTATATCGGCAGCCATGAGAACGGCTATTCCATGTTCCGTTTTGAGATAACGGATTTTCTCAAGCCCGACGAAAACGATATCAGAATAATTGTTGATAATTCCGAAAACGAATTTCTCTATCCTCAGATGGCGGATTTCACTTTCTACGGCGGAATTTACCGTGATGTCAACATCATCAGCGGCGTTTCAAAGTCGCATTTCGGTCTGCTCGATATGAGCCGCTGCGGAATGTATATAACCCCCAAGGCTGACGGCAGAGTATTTGTTAAAAGCTATGTCGAGGGCAGCCGTAAGGATTTGAAAAAAGAGTTTATCATCACCGATGCCGAAGGCAATCAGGCGGCAAAAGCCGAGTGCGATGCCGACACCGAGGCGGTTAAGCTTTTTGTTGAAGAGCCGGTTCTTTGGAACGGCACGGAGAATCCTTATCTTTACACCATGACTGCAAGGCTCATTGAGAACGGCGAGGTCATTGATGAGGTCAGCGATAAATTCGGATTCCGTGAGTTTTATTTTGACAGCGAAAAAGGCTTTTTCCTCAACGGAAACCACCTGAAATTAAAGGGCGTTTCAAGGCATCAGGATTGGGAAAATATCGGCAACGCTCTGACAATAAAAGAGCACAAAAAAGATATCGAGCTTATCAAGGATATCGGCGCAAACTCAATCAGACTTGCCCATTATCAGCATGACAGCAAGTTCTATGACCTTTGCGACAAAGAAGGCTTCCTTGTTTGGGCAGAAATTCCCGTTATTTCGAGATTCAGCAAGAAGAAGCAGGATCAGGCAAAGTTCATGCTTGAGGAGCTTATCAGGCAGAATTACAACCACCCATCGATTTTCTGCTGGAGCATCGCCAACGAAATTTCAATCGGCGGCGCAACGGCGGGAGTTGCGGCGGGCATCAGGGAGCTTAACGATATCGCTCATTGCCTTGACTCAACAAGACCTACCGCATCGGCTCAGGTAACCTTCAGCTCGATGAATTCAAAGCTCAACGATATTCCCGATATTCTCGGTTACAATCAATATTTCGGCTGGTATGTCAAGACCGTTGACGGCATTGATGAATGGCTCGATAGATTCCACGAGAAAAGACCCGAAATCAAGCTTTGCATTTCCGAATACGGCGCAGAGGGCGTAACAACCCTGCATTCTGCAGAACCCGTTCAGGGCGATTATTCAGAGGAATATCAGGCTTTCTATCACGAGCATTATGTCAAGGCTCTCTCGGAGAGGGACTGGCTCTGGGGCTCTTATGTCTGGAATATGTTTGACTTCGGTTCGGCAATCCGCAACGAGGGCGGAGTCCGTGGCAGAAACAACAAGGGTCTTGTGACGATTGACAGAAAAATCAAAAAAGATGCTTATTTTGTCTATAAAGCATATTGGTCAGATAAAAAGTTCGTTCATATCGCAGGCGAAAGATTCGTTGACAGACCGACGGGCGAGCAGAAAATCAAGGTTTATTCAAACTGCCCCAAGGTCATTCTGACCGTCAACGGCGAGAGCACCGAACTTGAGGGCGACAAGATATTTGAATTTGACGCTGTTATCAAAGCGGGCGAAAATGTCATAACCGCAAAATCGGGCAGATGCTCTCACAAAATCACCGTTAACGGAACCGACATTCCGAACCCCGACTATGTTCTGCCCGAGGGCGGCGAAACCTTCGTCAGAAACTGGTTCTCATCGGATGACGAAATCAATCCCGACAATCTTTCGCTCAACGACAGCCTCGGAGATATTCTGTTCAATGACGAGGTTCAGAAGCTTATCAAGAATCATGCTCACATAACTCTTGATTCGCCCGCATTAAAGCCGCTCGGCAAAATCCCTCTGAAGCCCATCAGCAAGCTTGCTTCAAAGCTCGGAGCGGGCGAGGTTATCTCAATGGCAAATCAGTTCCTGCAGACAATTGAAAAAGATAAGAAACAATAAAAGGTCTGTCGCAATAAGATGAAGAAGCCGTTTTCTTCCGACGAAGGCGTATCAAGATACTCCGAGTCGGAAAAAACGGCTAAAAAGGAACAATATAAATTACAATTCTTCAATAAAAAATAAAAGCAACCTGTATTACAATATCGAATCGAAAATACAAGGTTGCTTTTTATCGTTATGTGTTTGTATATTACAACCGGATAAGAGTTTACACCGGGAATTTCGATGGGTCTCTCTCCGGTAAAGTACCGCGAATGGGCGGCGATCAAAGCCGCCGCTTAGCCGCGCCGATTCATCTTTAACAGTTTTAGGGGATTTTTCGACTGCACTTTTCTTGACATTTCCACTCTGAGCGTAAGCTCAGAAGCACCGATCGAGGCGGGAGCCGAGACGGAGGGAGTAAAAAGCTCGTCAAATTTCAATTTGTAGGGGACGATGCCCACATCGTCCCAAAGTCATATAGATCATTATTCGCCTTTGGCGAACCGATTCGCCGCAGGCGAATAATTTGTTATATTTTTCAATAAAACGATATTTTTTTATAAATCTTACACGGCGGGAGCAAGCCCCCGCCCTAACTTGAATACTGCAAAATTCGTTATTTTCGCTCTTTGGACGATGTGGGCATAGTCCGCTACAAATTATCAATTCAATAAAAATCGTAGGGACAACACTTGCGGTTGTCCGTGAAAACGCATCAAATCCCAAGGAACGCTGAGAACGGCGGTCCCTACCGAACCGATTAACATATTTGCACAATTCGGTGTTCCGGGATTGAACATTAATCATCAGGGATCGATTGTAATTGCTCCGCAAAAGTAAAAAACCTGCCGTTCAATGAGCGGCAGGCTTTTTTCATTTCAGATATATACTGTTGTATCTCGGCTTTATGTCAAACGAGCCGTCGGCATGGAGCGTTGTTATCGTTGTGCCCTGAACCCATTCGCTTTCGGGGCGGTCGGTCTTTGTACCGAAATGGTATTCGTTGTAGCCGTCGGGCAGGCTGTAGACGAGGTGAACTCCCTTGTAAACGGCGCACCAGTCGTTCATGTGGTCATGGCCGCTGAAAACGGCTTCCGTGCTTCCTTTTTCAAGAATTGCGTCAAACATTCCGCTGTCAAACGGTGAACAGCCGACGCTTTCGTGCTGTTCGCCAAACAGGATTTCGCATTCGCCGCTCGGAACATAGTTTCCGTTTTCGTCAAGCTTGAAGGCGTGCTCATAGGCGTTGAGAGGAATGTGCATATACATCATCGAATGAACCTCGCCGTGATTTTCTTTCAGGCGGTCAATTTCATCCTTATAAAAATCGATTTGCTCTTTTTTCAGGAAGTCGTAGCCCTTAACATTTTCGGGAATGGAATATTCCGCTCTGAGAGAGTCGATAATATTTCTGCCCGAATCGAAGAAAAACAGACTTTCACGCAGCTTGCCGCCCTCGCCGAGAATGTTGACGGTGTAGTTTCCGTAGCCGAAAAGGCTTTCATCGCCGAACTTGCAAAGGCAATGCTTATAATCGACAAAGCTTTTCAGAAGCAAATATTTATAAAAGCCCTTTGATTCACGGGTTTCGTGGTTGCCGAAAACGGCAGTCCAATAAACGCCGAGCTTTTCCATCATCTGAGCAAATTGGATAGCGTCAATCTGCTGAAATTTTGTCAGAATAACATCGCCCGTGAGAACAACAAGGTCGGGCTTCGTGTCCTTAATCTGACGAATCAGAAGGCTGACCGTTTTGGTGTTAAAATCGTGGTTTTCGTCAAGGTGCAGGTCGGTAGTTGAGAGAATAACAAAGTCTCCGCCCTTGATTTTTCCGTTTTCGTCAACCTTGGCGATGGTCGTTGAATAATCGTTCTGAGAAATTATCTTGACATCCGTGCCGATTTTTTCGGGCTTTGCCCTGCTGCAAAACAGAGATTTCGGCATTCTGCCGCCCGTCAGAGCAAAAACCGCCTTCGCAAAGGCAAGATAAATTCTGACTGCACTCTGCCTGATGAATCCCCATATTCTGAACATTAAAACACCTTCAAACAGTATTAATATAATTGGTATTATATTAAGAAGCGCACATTTTGTCAATGGAGATTTTCCCAAAACGGGAATATTTCACGGCGAAAAAAATATAAATATAACAGCCGGACAAGGAGAGAAAAATAAATTTTTTTCATTCCGAGGCGGGGCAAAAAAATTTTTTTGCAAAGCCGTTTAATTGCAATAAATAGCACTTATTGTGGTCAGGCGATTTGACAACACATATATCTTGTGGTATAATTACAATGCAAAAGAAAATAAAAAAATTTCAAGAAAATCGAACATTTGTGTTGACAAACGAATGTTCACCTGCTATAATAATAACCACAGAACAAATGTTTTTGATTGTTCGACAGAGGAGGATCAGATATGTCAGTTGCAGAGATAATCAGAACGGTTTTGGAGTTTTCCGCAGCGATACTTCTTATAATCGGTTTTATAAATGAAAAGAAAGTTGTTGCCTTTGAGGTTAAGCTCGCAAGGGCAATCAGAATCCATCTTCGCAACCGCCGCCTGCGCAAGCAGAGAGAAGCGGCTGCCGCTCTGAGCAGAGTTCAGTCGAGAGCCCCCGAGGATATTTATGACGAGGAGCCCGTTCTGACCGTTGTTGCAGGCGGAAAAAGCTCTCACAGAGTTGCCTGAATCAGTCTTTCATTTTGAATTTTATTGCAAGAATACGGCGATGCACTCATTGATTGAATGCATCGCCGTGTTATTTTATTTTCCGTTTTTGCTGAGCATTTCATGCTTGAGATCCCAAAGCGGCTGAGAGAGGTCAACATAATAATTATGCGGATTCTCAAATCTCGTAACCTCGTCCCAGAGCGTGTCAACCTGTTCTGCGCAGTATTTTTTGATTTCGTCAATGCTCTTTTTCTCAAATACGCATGTTCCTTTGCTGAACAGCGGCTCAAGAAGCTCTCTGACGGCAAAGTTTTCAACCGTCTTGCGCTTCCATGTGTAATCGGGGTCAAAAAGCTCATAGGGCTTGTTCTCGTCAATCGTTTCGCTCGCAAGGGCAATAACATCGGCAATCGCCTTGCCGCTTTCCTTGTCAAAAAGTCTGTAAGCCCTCTTGTTGCCGGGGGTTGTTATCTTCTGAACATTTTCGCTCAGCTTTATTTTCGGAATGATTTCTCCGTCCTTTTCGACTGCGCAGAGTTTATAAACCCCGCCGAGAACGGGGCTTGAAGATGAGGTGATGAGCTTTTCGCCAACGCCGAATGAGTCAACCCTTGCGCCTTGAAGCAGCATGTCTCTGATTATATATTCGTCAAGAGAGTTTGAAGCGACGATTGCGCAGTCGGGATAGCCTGCTTCGTCGAGAATCTTTCTCGCCTTGCGTGAAAGATAGGTGATGTCACCGCTGTCAATGCGTATGCCCTTGGGGCGTTTACCCATCGGAGCAAGAACCTCGTCAAAGGTCTTGATTGCGTTGGGAATGCCCGATTTAAGAACATTATAAGTGTCAACAAGCAGAGTGCAGCTGTCGGGGTATTCCCTTGCGTATGCCTTGAATGCGTCAAGCTCGCTGTCAAAAAGCTGAACCCAGCTGTGAGCCATCGTTCCGAGAGCCGGCACGCCGAACATCTCGTCTGTTATCGTGCATGCCGTTCCCGCACAGCCGCCGATATACGCCGCCCTTGCGCCGTAGATTGCGCCGTCCGCTCCCTGAGCACGCCTTGAGCCGAACTCCATAACGGCTCTACCCTGAGCGGCTCTGCTGACTCTGTTTGCCTTCGTTGCGATAAGGCTCTGATGATTTATGCAGAGCAGAACCATCGTTTCAACAAACTGCGCCTGAATAACGGGACCCTTGACCTTGACTATCGGCTCGCCGGGAAAAATCGGAGTTCCCTCGGGAACAGCCCAAACATCGCAGGCAAACTTGAAATTTGCAAGATAATCGAGAAATTCTTCGTTGAAGCCCTTGCCACGGAGATATTCAATATCTTCTTTGGTGAATTTCAAATCGGAAAGGTAATCAACAAGCTGTTCAACGCCCGCCATGATGACAAAGCCGCCGTCGTCGGGAACATTTCTGAAAAACATATCAAAATATGCAACGGTATCCTTAAATCCGTTTTTGAAGTAGCCGTTCGCCATTGTCAGCTCGTAAAAGTCAGTCAGCATCGTGAGATTGCGCTGAGAATTTGCAATATTCATATTTTTTTATTCCTTTATATATTGATTTTTCCACCGGGAAGTGATACTATTATGAAACATTTGAGATAATTTTACAATATACATATCAAACAAATTTTTCGGTTCATTGGTGCTGAGCTTTGCTGAATAGCGAAAAATCGACGGAATGTCACCGAAAAATCGGTAAAATGTTAAAAAACTGTAAAATTTAAAATTTTTTTAAAAAAACACAAAAAACAGTTGCATTTTTCGGAAAAGTATGATAGAATGTGAAATATCAACAGAGATTGTGTTAATCAGCGATGATTTTGATTCTGATTATACAGAATGTATAATTTTTCGGTACTATTCAGCTGAAGACTTAGGAGGCAAAAGAATATGAGAATTAGAAAGCAGGCACTCGGCGACAGAAACATTGTCGGTGCAAAAATCGAAGCAAGACGCAAGGCAATCAACATGAAGCAGAAGGATCTTCTCACTCAGCTTCAGATTAAAGGAATCGACCTCAACGCATCAGGCCTTTCAAAGCTTGAGGGTCAGCTCCGTTATGTTACCGATTTTGAGCTCAAGGCTCTTTCCGAGGTTCTCGGCATGACAGTTAACGAGCTTCTCGGCGTTGACGAATAATTTTTGACCACTACTTACCCTCTTATATACAACTCCTCAAGAAGGCTCACCCGTTATGCGGGTGAGCCTTCGCCCTTTCTCTGACAGCTTTTCGTCAGTCGGAATACCGTCAATCATATAAACGGCTTTCAACATATTTCATCATACGGAACAGCCAACAATATTGATAATTAAATTATTTTTCAATTTATAGCGGACGATGCCCACATCGTCCAAAATGCAGAAATGACGGATTACGCAGGATTCACTGTTGGGTGGGGGCTAGCTCCCGCCGTTTGGATTTATAAAAAAATCGTTTTATGGAAGAAATTAACAAATTATTCGCCCTTGGCGAATCGGTTCGCCGGGAACGCCGAACCATACGGCTTTTGCCGAAAACGGTACATAATCCAACGGAACGCTGAGGACAGCGTTCCCTACCGAAAAATCGTTATTTTTAAGAGATTTTGCACAACAAAAAAGGCGGGAGCAAGCCCCCGCCCTACCTTGAACCTATTACCTTTTGCCTCTTCACTATTCACTCAAAAATCAGCTTTTGCGGAGCAATTACAATCGGTCATAGGCGGAGCCTATCCTTAATT